>JAGNOY010000171.1 GCA_017989935.1 Chitinophagaceae bacterium | reverse complement strand
AAATCACGGATATGTCCGAAACAAGATTTGACTTGAAAATCCTTACCAAGAATTTTCTCAATTGTTTTTGCCTTTGCAGGGCTTTCTACGATCAATAGGTTTTTTGCCATTCTCACTAAGCTTGTTTACTGAAATTTTGCAAGTATATAAAATAATTGTCACATTAAGTGCTTTTAAAAAGTCAGGGCGGTATAAAACCTACTCGAAACCAAATACTTATGGCTTACCTGAAAAGGCAAGAACATTCTACAAGCTGTATTGTTTCAGCTTAAATCGAATGTTGTATTTGCGGCAGGGATCGCAGTGGATACCCCGGATCCCGTCTCGTTCTTAAAAACGAGACGGGAACGGCGTAGGAACGTAGAGCCCGTGTGCCGCCCAAAAAAAGAAAAAGAAATACTTGAAAATCAACAGCTATATGGCTAATAAACTACATCCACGAAGCTCGCTATGATCTAGACGTCCATTGACTGAGAAAGAACCATTTGTGTGCACTTCGCCAAGATCGTCGGTGGCCAAGAAGGCGCAAGAATACAAATTTGCTAGATCGATACAATTTATTAATCCTTTGCCTTGGGAAGAAATTTCGAAAGGATCATTTACATCACGAATCAATAATTTCATCCATGGGGGCGAGTTGAAAATGCCTCCTTGCATGGAATAAGCTTGAGAAAACAACTCTGTCATGCCATATTCTGACTGAATATGTGCTTGAGAAAAAGCTTGTTGAAGCATTTGATGTACTTCCTTTCTCGTTAATTCCTCTCTGCGACCTTTCATACCTCCTGTTTCTATAATTTGAGTATTATTCAAGGGCATTGGAAATTGTGTTGCAAAATCAAGCAAAGCATAGGTTACGCCAAACAAAATTACTGGTCGATTTTGGTTGTTTAGTTGAGCTAAAACCTCGGCTAATTGCTGATAATTGTGCAAATAAAATCCACTTTCTGCCTGATGACTTGCCTGAGTGAGTTTATCGACCATGAAGACCAACGATGAATTGCCATTTTCGAGATATGATGGCAATAAGCCTAAAATGACAAATTGATCGGGATTTCCGAAGAAATGATTGAAGCCTTGCATAAATGAATCAATGTACAAACTTTCATCAACTATATAATGTTTACTTCCTTGCAAGCCACTTGTGCCGCTGCTTTGAAAGAAAGAAAGTTTATCTTGTTTGAATTCATTTAGAACAATTTGATGTGATTTAAAAAAATTGATGGGCAAAAAAGGGATGTCTGTAATTTGCTCAACAGCATTTATATCAATTTGCAGTTGATTGATATAAGCTTTATAAATTTCTAACTCTTGAGCTTGGATACGAAACAAAGACAAAGCCAATTCATCGAAATTAGTGCCGCTTGAAGAGAATAATTGTGACCTTATTTGCGTTAATGTCATAAAAGAATCAGTAATTTTGAGAGTATGAACAAACTAATTCTGTTATTGTCCGTTCTGATTTTAGTCATTTCTTGTAGCAAAGAAACGAAATACAATAATATCCCAAAAATTAGTTTTCTTGATCTTTCGCATAATTTGGTGAAGGCTGGAGGAGATACGATCATAAAAATTAGGTTTGATTTTGAGGATGGCGATGGTAATATAGGATTTGGCACCGACAATTTATTTTTGATGGATAGTCGCTCTGGTGATACCATTCCATTTAGAATTCCGGAAATTCCGGAAAAATTTAATCCTAAGAATGGGCTCAAGGGCGTGATTGTTGTTGAATATCCAGCTGCTTTACTTTTATTAAGAACAGATACAGCCCATTTAAAAAGAGATACCCTTACGTGGGCCATGTTTATGAAAGATGAAGCTAAAAATGCGAGTAATGTAATTGTGAGTACGCCACTTATACTTGTAGATAGTCTATAGCTAGCTCATACCCTTTCAAACCTAGTCCAGAAATACTTCCGGTGCATGCTTCACTTATTTTAGATTCTCGTCTATAAGGCTCACGTGCAAAAATATTTGAGATATGCACTTCGATGATAATGTTGGTATTGACTGCCTTTAAGGCATCTGCAATAGCAATAGAGGTGTGGGTATAACCTCCGGCATTGATGATAATCATATCTGCATCGACACCTTGTTGTTGAATTTCATTAATTAATTCGCCTTCAATATTACTTTGAAACAAGGTAAAATCGATATCAGTATACTTAGAAATTATTGCTTTTAGGTATTCATCTAAAGAAATATGACCATAAATTTCTGGTTCACGCGTGCCAATCAAATTGAGGTTAGGGCCATTGATGATGCTTATTTTCATGGTGCAATTTTTTCAAGATTCAGGAGAAAGATGTCAAAGTTAGCCGTTCTTCTTGAAATGATTTAGATTTGAGCCAAGTAATGATCAGACAACATTGAATTGGACGTCCTATATTAAAGGTTTTAAATCTTTTTTGCAATTAGAAAAGTCGCTGAGCCCCCACTCTGTTGAGGCCTATATTCGAGATGTAGACAAATTAATTCAGTATCTAGAAGTACATTATCCTGATATTACTTTAGCAGAAATTGATCTACATAAATTGCAAGCATGTATTCAATGGTTGCATGAACTAGGCTTAGAAGCTACTTCGCAATCGAGAATTATTTCTGGGTTAAAGGGATTTTTCAAATATTTATTGTTAGAAGATCTTATTCAGGTAGACCCTACTGAATTATTAGAAGCACCGAAAACTAGCAGAAAATTACCAGATACTTTATCTATAGAAGAGATAGATTTATTGTTACAAAGTATTGATGTGAGCACTTCGGAAGGTACTCGAAACAGAGCCATTTTAGAAATTATGTATAGTTGTGGACTTAGGGTCACAGAAACAACTGAATTAAAGATTACAAATATTTATGAAGATGTAGAGTTTATTCGAGTGATTGGAAAAGGAAACAAGGAAAGATTGATACCCATTGGACAATCGGCTTTGAAGCATCTTAACTTGTATAAAAATAATTACAGGGTGCATACTGTGCCACAAAAGAATTGTGATGATATACTTTTCCTGAATAAACATGGTGCCAAATTATCAAGAGTGATGATTTTCTATATCATAAAGGCGGTTACAAAAAAAGCGTGTATTGACAAAAACATTCACCCACATACACTCAGACATAGTTTTGCTACCCATTTGGTAGAAGGTGGTGCAGATTTAAGGGCTGTGCAGGAAATGCTAGGGCACGAAAGTATTAGTACCACTGAAATATACACCCATTTAGATCGAGAATTTTTAAGAGATACCCTTCATCGTTTTCACCCGAGATATCAATAAGATTTCTTAATTAACCTCTAAAATTTAGTATGAACAAACTACTTTCAGCAGATCAAATCAGGGCATGGGATCAATACACCATACTACATGAACCTATTTCATCTATAGAACTCATGGAAAGAGCCTCAGTAGCTTGTTTCGATTGGATAGCCAACAAGTACACACATGCCCAGCATTTGAGTGTGCTTTGTGGGAATGGAAATAACGGAGGCGATGGGTTGGCCATAGCGCGCATGCTTGTTCAAACTGGCTTTCAAGTAACAGTGTATCTTTTATCTGAAGAAAATAGAAGTGAAGACAATCTGATTAATTTACATAGATTAAAAGATATAGGCTTTGAACAAATAGTTTCATTAAATCCTGGAATTGTCTTCAAAGAAAAATCGATACTCATTGATGCCTTGTTTGGTACAGGACTTAATCGCCCCCTCGATAACTCTTTTGTTGAATTAATCAAAAATATGAATGAACAACGACATGAAGTGATTAGTATAGACCTCCCCACTGGGATGATGGCAGATAATTTTATTCCTGAAACAGTGATTGTAGAAGCCTCCTACACATTGAGTTTTGAACAATATAAAAAAGCGTTTTTGTTTGAAGAAACAGGAAAACATGCAGGTGAAATCATTATCCTACCTATAGGACTCAGTACTGATTTTGAAATGAATACACCTTCATTAAATTACTTGATTGATAAAAATTTGATAAAGGCCAATTATAAAAGAAGAAAACCATTTACCCATAAAGGTAGTTATGGTCATTCTTTATTGATCGCAGGAAGCATAGGTAAAATGGGAGCTTGTGTTTTAGCAGCTAAGGCATGTTTAAGAAGTGGTACAGGATTATTAACTTGTTTAGTTCCCGCATCTGAAAATCAAATCATTCAAATGAGTGTACCTGAAGCCATGACATTGATTCAAGAAACGAATCAACGCCTAGATACTTCCATGTATCAATCTATTGGCATTGGACCTGGACTTGGCAAAAGCGAAGAAGTGGTTGAAATTCTTAAAAATCTTTTAGCACAAATTAATTTCCCACTTGTCGTAGATGCGGATGCAATTAATTTAATCGCCTCACATAAAGAACTTTTGAATCAGCTTCCTAAACAAAGTGTGATTACGCCCCACCCTAAAGAGTTTGATAGGCTTTTCGGAAATCATGCAACTTCTTATGAAAGACATGAAGCGCAAAAATTTTACGCCAAAAAATTTCAGCTTAATATTTTGCTTAAAGGCACTCATTCTTGTCTTGCTACGCCCAATGGCGAATGTTACTTTAACACGACTGGCAATGCTGGCATGGCGAAAGGAGGCAGTGGCGATGTATTAACTGGCATGATAACCGGCTTTTATGCACAATATAAAGACATGAAAATTGCTACTATGATGTCTATGTATTTACATGGCTTATCAGCAGATTTAGCTATAAAAAAAATAGCACAAGAATCCTTGTTGGCTAGCGACATTGTTGATCATATTTCGGCTGCTATGTTGCAAGTTGCTGATGCTTACGAATGATAGCTTCACAACAGGTTTTGATTTCTTCGAACACTTTATAATAGCCCTCTTCGGTTCCATACCATGGGTCAGTTACATCTCTATTTTCTCCAGCATACAATTCATTCAGAAAAAAATCAATCTTACTTTCGTCAAAATGATTGCCGGCCATTTTTTTCACATCTTGCATCACATCATTCGCCATCACGTAAATAAAATCGTACTCAACAAAATCTTGTGCTCGAAAACGGCGCGCTCTTTGAGAAGAAATATCTATTCCATTTTCTTTACATACTTTCTGCGAACTTACATGAGGTGCTTCACCAGTGTGATAGTGGTTAGTGCCGGCACTATCAACCTGCCAATCAAAACCTACTTCATCTGCTAAATGTTGTAATACACCTTCAGCAATCGGCGATCTACAAATATTGCCTAAACATACCATGAGTACTTTCATTCCCTTTCTTTGTTTAAGTTGCTAATGTAATAAAAATTTCATGCATGCAATTGATTGACAAGTTTGTTATGCCAATTTATCATGTATCTTTAATTTACTATCTTATGAAACCATTAGAAATTTTCTTTTTG
>JAGNOY010000170.1 GCA_017989935.1 Chitinophagaceae bacterium | reverse complement strand
GCTTGCACCATGTGCTGTAAAAAGCAACACGCTTGTACCATACAGGCCTTACTTTGTAGCTCGAACGATTAAATTTAGGCTACTATGCATTTTCAATACATTCGTAGTTAATGAATCCATTACCCATGTATTACCGCCATTCATTACACCGGTTCCGGCAAAGGTGTAATTACTACCAGCATATGAATATGTTCCATTGTCTGTAATACCAAAAGTAGTACAATTCAATGTGAAATTACTTCCTGAAAATACCAATGTACCAGTTGCTGTAGCCCCATCCCATACATCAAGATTCCAATTGCCTGTCACAGCAGCTGTTGTTGTATTAGTGGTAGAAGTAGTAGTTTTTTTCTTACATGATGTAAAGAAAATAGCTATTATCGTTATTAATAGAAAAGTGAAATGAGTTGTTTTTTTCATTATTTTATTTTTTTCAAATGTATTAGCTTATTTTTCCCTGAGTTATACCCTTTACAGGGTATATTAGTAAATAATGGTAACAATTTAAGTAGTACAAATACTTCCTTGGTCAATTAAAATGAAGATGAACAATGTTGGAAGGTGATTTTTGAAACGATTAATGTTTATCCGCTAAGCTACCTTATAAAACAAATAAACACAGATATCATCTATCTAATATCAATATATTGCAAAAATCGTCATAGAAGAGGCGGCCTAAGATTCGAGGCAGCTAAAAATATTGAAATCGAAGCCAAACTTTTATCCGCTGTCTGAGCACAAACAAATGATGATATATGGCCAGTACCTTCATGTGCGAGTTTGGATAAAAGTGGCGTAGATGAAATTATTTTTATGCCAAGAATCTTCAGCCTAGACTTTTTGCTCAACTTTTGCGTCATGGCAAAAGTGGAAAAACAATCGGGTGTCTTTGCGGATAATCATTAAACGATTAAATTGAATCTTGACACAAACTAACATCCACTCTAATGTATTTAAGTCTACATCTCGGATTTTTTAGAAAAAAAACAATAAATGATGTTGTAAAAAGTCTGACCTAAGTACATTTGCACTCCAATTCCTTGTACATGTCAATTTCGAATTTTGATACCAACTCCGTTGGCCTTGCAGCAAACAATATTTTTGGATTACCTACGACCGAAGAAAATTCAAAATTAATTTTACTTCCTATTCCTTGGGAAGTGACTGTTTCTTACAGAAATGGCACTGCTAAAGGTCCAGAGAAAATTAAAGAAGCCTCTTATCAAATTGATCTCTGCGATCCTGACGCCATGAATTTTTGGTCTGAAGGTTATTTCATGCCTGAGGAAAGTAAAGAAATCATTAAGAAAAATGATTTCCTTCGACATTGTGCCGAATTAATTATTTCTCATCTCAGTGAAGGTGGTGTGACTGAAGATAACGATCAACTTAAAAAGAAGCTCGAACAAATCAATATTGGGTGCAGCGAATTAAATCAATTGATTTACAACCAAGCGATGGATTTGTATGCAAAAGATAAATTAGTAGCTTTAGTAGGAGGCGATCATAGTACACCTTTAGGATTAATCAAAGCAGCTGGTAAACATTTTGGTGAATTTGGCATTCTTCAAATCGACGCCCATGCTGATCTAAGAAAAGCCTATGAAGGTTTCACCTATTCGCATGCTTCCATTATGTATAATGTACTCAATGAAGTACCCGAAATGACCAAATTAGTTCAAGTAGGTATTCGAGATTTTTGTGATGAAGAGTATGAGCTAATTCAACAAGAGCCAAGAATAAAAACTTTTTTTGACCAACAAATCAAAGAAAGAATATATGAAGGCGAAAGCTGGAAAGTTATTTGCGATGATATCATTGCTCAATTACCACAGTTAGTGTATATCAGTTTTGATATTGATGGACTTGATCCTAAATTATGTAAAAACACGGGCACGCCAGTTCAAGGTGGCTTTGAAGCAGAACAAATTCAATATCTCTTCAAAAAATTAGTGTCTAGCGGCCGAAGAATTATAGCCTTCGATTTAAATGAAGTAGGTTGTGGCGAAGATAGTCTCGATTCCATCGATGCGAATGTAGGTGCACGTATATTATACCGTATGTGCAATATGTTTATGAAATCTTGTTCGAATGCATGAGCCTTTTCATTTTAAAATTTTCAGAGAAGATTTAGGCAAACGATATAGTCAAAGCAGGGCCATGCATATTATGGCAGGAATTATTTTATTGGTTTACGGAATTCCATTTTTTTGGTCTAATGATTGGACAATGATTTTGGGATTTACCTTGCCCGCCTTGATGGTTATTTCAGTTTCTTTGTTCAAAAAAAAGAATTTAGTAGTTCCTCAATTCAATCAAGTATTTCGGATATTAGAAATTGGCTTTTTGTTTATTGCTGCAGAAAATTATTCGAATGAGCATAAACCATTAATTGCAAGTTTTTTTACTTTAGCAGCCATCTTTCTTGTGTTTATTTTGTGGTTAGAACATAGACTGTTCAATCCTCAATATATTGTCTTTGAAGAAAACGAGGTCATCGTGCCTGGTTCATTTAAGGATAAAAAATATGACTATCAAGATTTAGCACAAATTGTTCTACGCACACCTTTTCTTACTTTTCAATTTAAAAATCAAGAATTTAGTCAACTTAAAATTCATCAATCTTATGATGAATTTGACATTCAACGATTTGAAGTCTTTTGTCAACAAAAACTGCATACCATTTAAACTAATTCTATGGAACACCTAAATCATCCCCCTTTCTTAATGTATTCTGACGGTAACGGAAACATTTTTGAAGATAGTAGTTTATATGCACCTGGAAGAAGCGGTTGGGATGCGGTGGCTGTAGAAGAAAGTGATTGGATTCCTTTACCCGACGGAGGTAATTTGTATGAGTTGCCCGGTCGCAGAGGTATTGGCATTGATGTACAAACAGGTGAAATGCGTTTATGTGAAAAAGGATGGGCTGTGGCTGCCTTTATCCCACCTGCCTACACAGGCTTATATATTGCAGCTTATGAAACTTTACCTGATGCACCCACCTTGCCCTTATTTTGTTATACAGCTGCAGGTTGGTACAACAACCAATTTTATGTAACAGCCATTCGAATTGAAAAAGATATCAGACAAGAAAAAAGCGGTTATGATAGCAACCTGATTCAAGCTGGAGTTGCAAAGTATACTGCGGCCTATCCTGAAAATAGGTTAGTAAAACATTTAGCAGAAACTTGTTGTAATACGTATCAATGTCCTGCTGCTAGAAATTTTTTTATTGGTAGATGGGAATGTCCGATTCCATCTTCGCCGGCTTGTAATGCAAATTGCATTGGATGTATTTCATTTCAACCCGAAGATGAAAGCATAGTTTCATCACATGACAGACTCACCTTTAAACCTACTGTTGAAGAAATAGTTGAATATACAGTGCCACATTTAGAAACCGCCCCATATCCGATTATTAGTTGGGGACAAGGGTGTGAAGGTGAACCCTTATTGATGTGGCAAACTATACGAGATAGTATTGTAGAAATCAGAAAGCATACGCAAAAAGGAAGTATCAATATCAATACCAATGGTAGCGACCCTAAGGCTGTGGAAGCATTGATGAAGGCAGGTTTAAATAGCATACGTGTTAGTTTAAATTCATTTCGCGAAGAAGTGTATTTACCCTATTATCGTCCTAATAATTATCAATTTAAAGACTTACTTGAATCTTTAAAAATCGTAAGAGATTATGGTGGTTGGGCATCAATTAATTATTTTGTGTTTCCAGGTATGACGGATAGTTTAGCTGAGGTAGAAGCCCTTCTTTCTGCAATAGAATATACCAAATTGAATTTAATTCAATGGCGTAATTTTAATATAGACCCTGATTGGTATTTAGCAAAAATAGGGGTACATGACACTGGAGATCGTTATGGCATCAGACCAATGATGCAACTCATTCAAGAGGAATATCCGCATGTAAAATACGGATATTTTAATCCGCCTATTGAAAGAATTAAAGGAAATTATGATGAACAATTCGCTCATTAAATCGGGTTGATCGGGCTGAAAAAGTCTTAAAATTGTCAATAGACTCTCCACTTCCTTTTTTATATTTGAAAAAAAAATGGAATACCAAATTAGACAAGCCAAGATGAATGACTTGGATGAAATACTTCAACTTTGTGCAGAACATGCTGCCTACGAAAAAGCTGATTATTCCATCGAAGGAAAATCTATAAATTTATCACGACTTCTTTTTGGTCCTCAAGCGCCACTTCATTGCTTGATTGTTAAACAAGGAGAACTAACACTTGGTTATGCCACTTATTCATTTGAAGCATCCACATGGGATGCTGCATTATACATGCACATGGATTGTTTATTTCTTAGAGCACCTTATCGGAGTTTAGGAATAGGCGAAAAACTTGTTGCTATAATGGCTAAAGAAGCGCAGCAAAAGCAATGCAACATCATGCAATGGCAAACACCCATTTTTAATGAAAGGGCTATAAAATTTTATCATCGAATTGGTGCAACATCTAAGGAAAAATTAAGACTTTATTTAGATACAGAATCAATGAAGAATTTAATTATGGCGAACAACAAAAACACTTTCTAATGATTTTGGCCCTATTTGCTTCATTTTTATCTTCAATTTGAATGAATTTATCCTATTTTGATGAGAATCATAAGAGAATATTCAGGTTTATCTGAATATTTTTACCTATTATACTTACCTTTAATGCGTAATTAAGTTTGTCTGTTTAATATCATAATAGACAATCTTTTTTTTTAATATTTAATTCAAATTATGAGAGTATTATTTACTGTAACCTTAGCCATTAGTTTTGTTATAAGTTCATTTGCCCGTCAGCAACAATTTCCTAAAGAGGAAAAATTAATTCAAACAGCATTATTAGAAAAAGCGCAGTATGATGTAACAACGGAAGCTCGCTATATTTTCGACTCTTATCATCAAGAAAGTAAGATACTAGACATCGCTTCTCGAAACAATATCTTTTTTGCAGCACCGCACACTTTAATCTTGTTTCTGCAACATGCTAATGAAGTAACAAAAGCAAAGAGCCTTGGTTATGAATTAACTTCGATTGCGAAAGATGTCTACCAAATCACAATTGCTGGCAACGAATTTGAAACCATGTATGCCTTACGCAAAGTATTTGGAGATAAGCATGTATTACCTTCCTATGTTGGACATACTTCGGCTTGTACAATATATAATGACACGCATTTACAAACTCCTACAACGACCAATACCCAATGGCATGTATCAGACAAGCCATGGTTGGCCAATGCAAATCAGGCTTTGACTCATGATTTGGATAGCGTTGAAACCTTGAAAACTTTATTTGGATTAAGTGCTAATCAGGTCATGATTAATTTTTATGATACTGGTGTAGATAGTGCCAATGCAGAATTTACTGGTAGA
>JAGNOY010000169.1 GCA_017989935.1 Chitinophagaceae bacterium | reverse complement strand
CACGCTTTCAATCATCCAATCTTTTTAAAAAAGATCTACCCTTAGAATGTTGTGTAAGTCCAAACGCACTCGGTATTAATATTCAAGAATTAGATAAATTAGATGACTATTTAGCCTCGTCTGTCAGAAACGGTATTTTCCCAGGATGTAGAATTTTAGTTGCGAAGGAAGGAAAAGTATTTTATGATAAATCCTTTGGCTATCTCAAAAACGACAAACGAAATACAGTAGATATTAATACTGTGTATGATATTGCCTCTATTACTAAAGTAGCAGCCACCACAATTGCTGTGATGAAATTATATGAAGAAGGCAAGTTAGATTTAAATGCCAAACTTGGTCGCTATTTAGCCTTCACCAAAGGAACCGATAAGGAGTATTTAGTGATCAAAGATATTTTGATGCATCAGGCTGGACTTAAATCTTGGATTCCTTTTTATAAAGAAACCCTTGATAGTTTTAAAAGACCCAACCCTGTCATTTATAGCAAGACTGAATCAGGGAAATTTACGATCAAGGTAGCTGCAAATTTATATATGCGAAGAGATTGGGTAGATACTATGTGGAAGCGAATTTTAAATTCTCCTTTAGAAAACAGAGGTAAATATGTGTATAGCGATTTAGATTTTATTATACTACAAAAAGTGGTTGAAACAATTTCAAAACAACCTTTAGATGAATATGTCAAAGAGAATTTTTACAAACCATTGGGTATGAAATTCACTACTTTTCAGCCAAAGAAAAATTTAGCAAATCAAGAAATAGCGCCAACTGAAAATGATGATTATTTTCGATATCAAACCATTGATGGCTATGTACACGATATGGGTGCAGCCATGTTTGGCGGGGTAAGCGGGCATGCTGGTTTATTTACGACTGCAGGCGATTTAGGCATACTCTTTCAAATGTTATTGAATGGCGGTATTTATCAAGGCAAAAGATATTTTCAGCGTGCAACGGTTGATTTGTTTACAGCCAAAGGATCATCAATCAGCCGACGTGGACTAGGATTTGACAAACCTGAATCTGTTGCAGGCAGAGGAAATCCTTGTGCAGACAATGTGTCTAATAAAGCTTTTGGTCACCAAGGATTTACAGGTACTTGTGTATGGGCTGATCCAGAAAACAACTTATTATACGTTTTTCTATCTAATCGAACTTATCCGAGTGCTGAAAATAAAGCCATCAATCGAAATGGTGGTGTAAGAGAAAAAGCGCAATCCTATATTTATAATTCTTTAGGGATAGCCTCACGATATAGAAAATAAACATGTATCATTTATTTTTTCAAAGGCCTTATTGATAAAAAATACCCAAAAATGGGTATCTGAAGCAGTATTTTTTGCGCTACATTTGCACTCATAAAATAAAATAATATGAGAAAATTATTCAACATGTCGATTGCTTTAATAGTATTAATTGGCAGTCAACTACAAATGAATGCGCAAGGTCGCGCTGGAAAAGAAGGAAGAGGTTCTGAGTATGATCCTATGGCAAAACCTAATATTGTTAAATTAAATATTACTTCCTTAGCGTTCAAAAATATTTCTTTACAATATGAGCGTGTTTTAGGAAACAAAATTTCTGTTGCATGTAATGTGAGATTAATGCCTAAAACTTCTATAGTATTTTCTAATAGCATTGATAATGCCTCAGGGTCAGATTCGGTGAATTTAGGAGATTGGAAAGCAGGAAGTTTTTCATTAGCACCTGAATTTAGGTTTTATCCAAAACATGCAGGTAAAGGTTTTTACTTAGCACCTTATTTCCGTTATCGCAACATGAATGTAGATTTACCAGTGAATTATGTTGATGATAATAATAAACAGCAAAATCTTACAGCTACAGGAAAATTCAATACATATATTGGTGGTTTGATGATAGGAAGTCAATTTAACTTAGGACCTATGGTTACTTTAGATTGGTATATCATCGGAATTCAATATGGTGTAACTAACGGTGATATTACCTTGAAAACAACACAAACTTTAAGTGCCAACGATCAAGCAGATATTAAAACAACTTTCCAAGATATTAAAGATGCTTCTAACGCATTTAATGATATCACTTATTCTACTAACCCGAATGGTGGAACAATAGGTGGTAAATATGGCATGCTAGGTTTCCGTGGATTTGGATTGAATCTTGGATTTAAATTCTAAATTTCACTTTATAACGTATAAAAAAACCACCTTATGGGTGGTTTTTTTATGCTTCGAGGTGAAGCTTATTTTTTCATCGCCTTTTCAATTTCTTCAGTAGTGATTGGCATGGCTTTAAATAAATCAAGATTGCCTGTTTTGGTTACCCAGAAATTATTTTCAATACGAATGCCTATTTGTTCTTCCTCCACATAAATACCAGGCTCTATAGTAAATACCATACCTTCTTTGATTGGTGTATTTCTTGTACCAAGATCATGCACATCTATACCTAAATGATGTCCAAGTCCATGATAAAAATATCTACGACAAGCTCTATTATCAGGTGATTCGTTTTTAATATCTTCTTTGTTCAACAACCCAATTTTCAAGAGTTGCTTATTCATTTCAACTTCGGCACTTGCAGTAATATCTAACCATGTAGTGCCTGGCTTTAATAGTTTTTTTGCATGTAAATGAACTGCCAAACAAGCGTCATATATTTCTTTCTGACGCTTAGTAAACTTTCCATTTACAGGAATAGTTCTAGTTAGGTCTGCACAATAATTGCCGTACTCAGCACCAAAATCCATTAAGATTAATTCGCCCGATTTACATTCTTGGTTATTTTCTACATAATGCAAAATTCTGGCACGATCGCCACTAGCTAAAATACAACCATAGGCATGACGTGTAGCACGGTTACGTAAAAATTCGTGGGTAATTTCTGCTTCAACTTCATATTCCATCACGCCAGGTTTGATGAATTTACATACGCGCATCAACGCTTTATGGGTGATGTCAACCGCCTGTTGCAAGACTTCTACTTCTTGCTTTGTTTTGATAGCACGAAGTTCTTTCATCAATATTGCGGCTCTTTCGTATTTATGTAAAGGAAATCTTTTCATGATTTCTTTTACATAAAGTAAATCAATGCGTGGAAGTGTAAAATCTAATCTGTCATTCTCATTGGTATCTAAATACACATATTCTGCATGATGCATCCATACTTGCAATAGGGCATCTAATTGATCGAGAAATATAACAGTCTGAATACCTGAAATTTCGGTAGCCTCGGCTTTAGTTAACTTATGGCCCTCCCATTTTTCAAGCACTTCATTCGGTCGTAAAATCACTAATACCTCGCGAAAGTTTTTATCTAGATTGTCGGGGTAAAGCACAACCATGGTTTTTTCTTGTACCACGCCTGAAAGCCACACAATTTCTGAATTTTGTTTCAAATGATATTGTGCATCTCCATTTTCGGGCAAATTAGGATGTCCATGAAAAATGGCTAAGGCATTTTTTTTCATCAGTTTAGCAAAACGCGTTCTGTTTTGGGTAAACAATTTTGAGTCTAGGGTATGGTATTTCATTCAACTATTTTATGAACACGAAAATAAACAAAAGTTTATGGGAACATAGCATCTAATACATAAATATAAAAATAGACATTCAACAAACATCTCTTATTCATAACGTAGAGCATTGATGGGATTCAACCTACCCGCCTTAAGCGCAGGATAAATACCTGCCGCTAAACCCACCACTAAACAAATACTTAAGCCTAAGCCTATCCACATCCAAGGTATTACAAAAGGTGCGTTAAATACCAGTGACAATAAATTTCCAATCACCACACCTATACAAATACCGATAAGCCCTCCTTGCAAACTAATGATCACAGACTCTAATAAAAACTGTAATTTGATGGTGCTCGAATTAGCCCCTATGGCCTTAGCTAAGCCAATTTCACGGGTGCGCTCGGCTACAGACACCAACATGATATTCATTAATCCAATAGCAGCACCAAGCAAAGTGATAAAACCAATTAAACTTGCAGACAGTGTAATATACTTTGAGTTTTCTATGAGGGAATTAGCAATTTCATCATTTCTATTGACTGAAAAATTCGGTAGCTCTTCAGGTCGCAATTTTCTAGCTGTTCTCATCACAGCCTCAGCTTCATCACAAGCCAGATCCATAAATTTGATATCAGGCACCATCACACTAATCACACATGATTTTTGCGTCATACTAAAATTTCTTCTAGCATTTTGCAACCCAACCAGCACCATATTATCTGTTCGATTAATTAAACTAGCCCCTTTACTTTCCATCACGCCCAACACTCGATATGGTGTGTTGCCTACATAAAGAATGCCGTTTTCAGCAAGCTCTGCCTTCCCGAAATAAGTGGTGGCTAAACCATAACCGAGCACACAACTATTGGCTCCTGAATTTACATCCATCGAATTAAAATTTCTGCCTGCAGCCAAGCCTGTTCCTGATACTTTCAGGTAATTTTCATCCGCAGCCAATACAATCACATTTGGATTAGATTTTTTTTGACGACGCTTCACCACAGCATTTCCATTCACCATGATATTTATACTCACACTGGCTGGAAATTGATATAAGCTGCGAAATCGTTCTGCATCTTCGAGTTTGATGGGTGTAATCACTTCATTTTGGGTGGCGCGTTTTCGTTTCCCATGTTTTTTCGAATTAGACACCATGCTTTGTGTGCTAATATTAAACGTATTCGAACCCATGCTCGAAAAGTTGGTCATGATAGAACCTTTCAGCACTTCAATAATCGTGATGATACCAATAAGTGCCGTGATGCCAATAGCAATAATGGCAATCGTTAAATTAGCTCTGAGTGTATTGCTTTTAATGGCTTTACGAGCAAGAGAAATAATATCAAGGGTTTTCACAAGTAACCAAAGGTAAAAAAAAGCAAGGATTCAAGTACAGAATTATTTTGAAGCTCAGCTGATTCACTTTATTAGGCTATCTGCCTGCTCTTCGCGCTACACGGTAGCCAGCTACGATCAGGGCTAAACCTCAGAGTCTGTAACTTTATTGAGCTGAGATGGCGACCACTTTACCGAATGGGGGTACCCCTAGGGGTGGGGGGACCTACCTATATAGGTGGGGGGGGCTACCCCAAACCCGAACCGACTCAGCTTTTACCTGAGCCAGCTCATCTTTGAGGTGGGGAGGGGGTAGACAAAAGCTTCGACGACCGAGCTTTGAGCTCGGCTGTCGAAGCTAACTAGGTGGGGGTATCCACCCTGAAAGTAAGCTGGCTTAGCTTTTACATGCGGTGGCTTACCTTTAAGATAGGATGGGTTAGGTTGAGGGTGGGTTAGTGTACAAAAAATATTAACAGACATCCCTAAATAATGTTTATTGCCGCATGAATTGTTTGCATGAGGCACAGGTTGCAAACCTTCCCCAGCCGAAGAAAATAA
>JAGNOY010000168.1 GCA_017989935.1 Chitinophagaceae bacterium | reverse complement strand
ATTATCAAACACGAAACTTTTCCGATGAGAAGTAAGTCGAGTGATCAGGCAACCACAGATTGTACATCGTTGAAAGATAAATATATTTCTTTCAGCACCACAGGCGATTGTTATCTTATTCCTTAACAGCTTTTAAAGCATAGACCATGTGTATTTTGTGATCCAAACGAAATGAATAGTACCATGCTATGCGGCAGGGATAGTAGTGAAAAGCCCGCATTCCGAGAGGCTTCACGAAATTGAATTCTACACAGAGCATCCTTGCCGATTCGGAAGAGGACTTGCAACGAATAGCCCGCAAGCCGCCCAAAATACTCATAATTTTAGCAAACTTATTTTGTATGTAAAATCCATTTAACTTTGAATGAATTACATAATTATGGAAATACCCAGCTCCTATTGCCAAGTTGTAGAACAATATCCTGCAGATCATGTACACCGAATATACCATGATACCGCTTATGGTTTTCCGATTGAAGATGATAATTTATTATTTGAAAGATTGGTGTTAGAAATAAATCAAGCAGGCTTAAGTTGGACAACCATCTTAAACAAAAGAGAAAATTTCATTAAAGCCTACGATGGATTTCAAATTAAACATGTTGCTGCTTATCAAGAAAAAGATAGGCAAAGATTATTAGCGGATGCAGGCATTATAAGAAATCGATTGAAGATAGAAGCAGCCATTCATAATGCAAACCAAATTATACAATTGCAACAAGAACATGGTTCGTTTAAGCAATGGCTAGATATGCATCATCCTAAAACCAAAGACGAATGGGTGAAGATGTTTAAAAAAACATTCAAATTTACGGGCGGAGAAATAGTGAATGAATTTTTGATGAGCACAGGATATCTGCCAGGTGCGCATGTAGCCAATTGTCCAATGTATAAAAAGATCATACAATCTAAGCCCGCTTGGACACTCGCCTGATGAACTTGTTTGATCAAACATATCCATTTAAATTATTGCCTTATCAAGGCGAGGTGAATTATTATGGAAAAATTTTTTCTCATGAAGCATCACAAGACTATGCAGACAAATTATTTAAGCAAATAGATTGGAAACATGACGAAGCGAAGATGTATGGTAAACACTTCATTACAAAAAGAAAAGTAGCTTGGCATGGCGATGTGCCATTTACATATACCTACTCAAATACCACGAAGTTAGCCTTACCCTGGACAAACGAATTGCTATGCATCAAAAAAAATGTCGAGCAAATTAGTCAAGCAAGTTATAATGCCTGCTTATTAAATTTATACCATGATGGACAAGAAGGGATGGCATGGCATAGTGATGATGAAAAAGCCTTAGCATTTCAAGCTCCAATTGCTTCAGTAAGTTTCGGAGCCGAACGAAAATTTGCTTTTAAACATAAGCAAAGCAACGAAGTAGTATCGATTATTTTAGAAAATGGAAGTTTGTTAGTCATGGCTGGTGAAACGCAAACATATTGGAAGCATAGATTACCGCCTACTAGTAAAGTAAATAAACCCAGAATAAATTTGACATTTCGAACGATGCTTACGGTGTAAAACGTCTTAAGCAGCTTGTTGTTTTTTCTTATCAGCATGCACCAAAGCGGCTTCTCTTACCCAAGCACCTTCATCCCAAGCTTTGTTTCGAGCAGCTAATCGTTGTTTATTACAAGCACCATTGCCTTTTACCACATTCCAAAATTCTGTCCAATCAATTTCACCAAAATCGTAATGGCCTCTTTCTTCATTCCATTTCAAATCCGGATCTGGCAGCGTTACACCCAAAATTCTTGCTTGGTCTACAGTAGCATCTACAAATCGTTGACGAAGTTCATCATTACTTTGACGCTTAATTTTCCAAAGCATACTTTTTTCTGAATTTGTGCTTTCGGCATCAGAGGGTCCAAACATCATAATCGAAGGCCACCACCATCTATCGACTGCATCTTGCAACATGGCTTTTTGTTCGGGTGTGCCTTTGCTTAAGGCCAATAAAGATTCATAACCTTGACGTTGATGAAAACTTTCTTCTTTACAAATTCTCACCATAGCTCTTGCATACGGACCATAAGAAGTTCGGCATAACATTACTTGATTCATGATGGCAGCTCCATCTACAAGCCAACCCACAGCACCTATATCGGCCCAAGTTAAAGTGGGATAATTAAAAATGGAAGAGTATTTAGCCCTACCGGAATTCAATTGCTCAAATAATTCATCACGCGTAATGCCCAGAGTTTCGGCGGCAGAATACAAATACAAGCCATGCCCAGCTTCGTCCTGCACCTTAGCAAGTAATATAAGTTTACGTCTAAGATTTGGTGCACGTGTAATCCAATTCCCTTCGGGCAACATACCTACAATTTCGCTATGTGCGTGCTGAGATATTTGACGGATCAGCGTTTTACGATATTCTTCCGGCATCCAGTCGCGCGCTTCAATTTTGATCTCTTGATCAATTTTTTCTTGAAATAAAGTTTCCTGATTCATAAGCTGTGCAATAGTGTACAAAAGTAATTAAAAAACTTTAGGGAAAGGGCGATATTGATTTGTTCTACAAATTCACCATCAGCAAATTCAATATTCTATGTAAAGTTCGGCTCAAGAGCCTTGAGTCTGAGCCAGCATGTTCGAGTTCAAGGCAAATCGGACATGATGGACGGACTCTATGTTGGGCGGCACACGGGCTATCCGCTTCAAATCCTCTTCCGAATCGGCTAAATTGTGTGGAGTTGAATGATGTTTCGTAAAGCCTCTCGGAATGCGGGTTTTCCGCTCCTATCCCTGCCGCAATACAAATTCATCGTCCATTGAATGTGAATTTTCAAAGATTAAACGTGAAATTAGCATTTTAAGATAAATCAATATAGAAGAAATTGATCTAATACCAAGATGTTGCAAAACATGGTAGAAGGCGAATTTATCATGGAGGAAACGGCCTAAGATTCGAGGCAAATAAAAATATTGAAATCGAAGCCAAACTTTTATCCACTGTTTGAGCACAGACGAATGTTGTTTTATGTAGAATAAGATGATGTGCGAGTTTGGATAAAAGTGGCGTAGATGAGATAATTTTTATTGCCAAAGAATCTTCAGCCTTGATTTTTTGCTCAACTTTTGCATTAAGGCAAAAGTGGAAAAGCTTAAGCACTTTACGGATAAACATAGAATTTTACTAAACCATCTGTATATTTGCGCTTGCTACCCAGTAAAATTTTATATGAAATTCAATATCATAGCTGGGTTGGGATTATTTATTCCATTTTTTCTTCAAGCACAAACAGACACCTTATTTTTCGATCCACAGAATTTTGTCAAATTTCGTGTAGCCGAACATTTACCAGATCAATCTTTACGGATCAAAGAGTATGATCAACAAAACAGATTGCGTGTAGAAGCTGAAGCAACAAGCCTAGAAGCCACCATCAAACAAGGTCACTATACCTATTTCGATACAAAAGGCAAAATCATCGAAGAAGGTAGCTATCAAAAAGGCTACAAAACAGGTTTGTGGAATTTTTATTTTACTGGCACACAGCGTATCAAGGAAAAACGAAGCTATGATGCGTCTCATAAATATTGTTATGTATGGATGTATGATTCGATCTGCGCTACCTTAAAAAAAGAAGGAAAGTTAGACGAATATGAGAGAAAGATTGAAGTTTGGAAAGAATATTACCCTTGTGAAGATAGTCTAACATTGCATAATCAGTCTTATTATCAAGAAGGGTATCGTCAAGGGAGACAAGAAGAGTTTTACAAAAATGGGCGAATCAAACGAATTGAAAACTTCAACAATAGAAAACTTCAAACAGGACAATTATTCGATACTCTAGGCCATAAAATCAAGTATTATCCAGCTTTTGTTAATGCAGCACCAAGGTTAAATTTAAAATCTTATCTGAATTCTAAAGTTCATTGCTTTGAATCTACATTGAAAAATAAAGACATACCTATTCGGTTTATTATCTCTAGTACAGGCCAAGTCCTTCATGCAGAAGTGTTAGGCATGATGGAAAAGGATTGCAAAGCAAAGATAGAAGCAGTTTTGCTGAAAATGAAATCTTGGAGGCCTTATCAATATGAGCATAGAGCTTATCAAAAAGAATTAATTTATGTTATACATTATTCCACACCAAGAGAGTAGAAGAAAATTGCTTACAAATTGATAAATGTTTACTTTTAGCGTTTTATTGGTTCACTATGAAATGGATTTATATACTACTGTTTACTTTTTATGGATTTTTGTCTTTTGGTCAAGTTTCAGCAAATGAGGTAATCTGCAGCGACAAGTACAAATTTTGTTTTCAAATACCTCCCAATCAGTATATGTTATCTGATGGAGACATCGAATCTGAGAAATTAAGCTATAAAAATATTGATGGTAAATCTAAAATAGATATAGAAAATGGGAATATCGAAGCGACTACAAATTTTCATGCCTTGTTTTTGAAAATAGTAGACAATTGGAAAAAGAGCCATTCTCGAGTTAATTTAAAAAAAGAACTTCCGGAAAGCTTTGTGATTAGTGGATTTACACAGCAAGGCAGAGGGTTTTATCAAAAATATATCTTGAATAATAAGCGTTATACGAGCGTTTATTTCGAATTTCCCAAGCCTGCAAAAAAATATGCAGCCATTTCCCAAATGATTCATGATTATTTCATGGTAAAAAACATTTAGGCGGTATTTATAATCTATATTGAATTTGTAAGGTCTGTTTAATATCTTTGCGCCACGAAAATTCAATCAATTAATTATGACTTGGAAAGAATACTTTACTTCTTCGATAGGAAAAAAACTTGTAATGTCTTTTACAGGTATTTTTCTCATTCTGTTTCTTATTGTACATGCTACCGCAAATAGTTGTATATTTTTGAATGATGGTGGCGAAACCTATAACGCTGTGGCTCATTTTCTGAGTCATAATTGGATAGTTAGGTTTTTAGAATTGGGTCTTTTTGCAGGATTATTTGCACACATCATACAAGGATTGATGTTGACCTTTCAAAATAATAGTAAGAGACCAGTAAAGTATGCTGTAAATGCTGGCAATGCAACTAGTGCATGGTATAGCAGAAGTATGGGTATATTAGGTAGTTTGCTTCTAATCTTTTTGGTGATTCATTTGAAAGATTTTTTTATAGGCACCAAAGTAGCTTTATACAGTGGAGATGCTCCTCATAATTTATTTGAAGAGATGAAAGAAGAATTTGAAAATCCTATCATAGTGGCTGTATACCTATTTGGGGTAATTGCCTTATGTTGGCATTTGATACATGGATTCAGTAGTGCTTTTCAAACCTTAGGCGTGAACAGTCCGAAATATAATACCCTCATAAGAAATGCAGGGTATGTGTATACCATACTTGTATGTTTGGCCTTTGCGTTAATGCCAATTGCCTTTCATTTTGGGTGGATACAATAATTTCACGCAAAGACG
>JAGNOY010000167.1 GCA_017989935.1 Chitinophagaceae bacterium | reverse complement strand
GAATTACCCTGAGTATAAAAAAGTAAATGAACAATATGAAATTGCATTACTCATTCAAGAGCCTTCTGTTGAACAAATTGCCAATGCCTTAAATAAATTGCTGGAAGATAAAACCTTATACAATAGATTAAGAGAAAATTGCTTCAAGGCTAGAGAAATATATAGTTGGCAAGCACAAGAAAAAACTTTACTTCAAATTTATAAGCAACTCCTTGATTAAATCTGTACATATCATTTCTTGGGACATTCCTTATCCTGCCAATTATGGCGGAGTGATTGATGTATTTTGGACATTAAAAAAATTGCATGAGCAAGGTTGTAAAATCAAACTGCATTGTTTTCAATATGGGGATAGGTTTTCGTCAGAGGTTTTGAATCAGTATTGTTCACAAGTGTTTTATTATCCAAGGAAAACAGGCATGATGGGTTTGCATGCAAGCTTACCTTATATTGTTTCTTCGCGTAGTGACAAATTGCTTTTGACTAACTTACTTCAAGATGATGCGCCTATTATTTTTGAAGGAATACATAGTACTTTTTTGTTGAATGAACCGAAATTAAAAGACCGAAGAAAAATACTGCGCGCACAAAATGTCGAATATGAATATTATTCACAGTTAGCTAATAATACCTCCTTATCCTTTAAGAAATTATATTATTATTTTGAAGCTATGCGCTTGTATCGTTATGAAAGAAGTTTGCAAAACCTACAAGCCATAGCTACAGTAGCCATGCACGATTTTAATTATTTTCAATCTTTGTATCCAACTAAACAAGTTGTAAATATTCCTTCCTTTCAACCTGATGACGAAGTGAAATCGTTGTTAGGCACAGGTAATTATTGTTTATATCATGGAAATTTGAGTGTAGAAGAGAATGAAAAGTCGGCTTTGTTTTTGATACAAGAAGTATTTAAGGAGTTAGATTTCCCTTTAGTCATTGCCGGTAAAAATCCTGCTGATAAGCTAATGGCATTGCAAGGCAATCATATCAGCGTAATTGCAAATCCAAGTGATGAGGCTTTAAACACTTTAATTGCAGAAGCGCAAATACATGTATTGCCAAGCTTTCAAACATCTGGACTCAAACTTAAGTTGTTGCATGCATTATTCTTAGGAAGGTTTTGTGTCAGTAATGCTAACATGCTTGTTGGAACAGGGCTTGAAGGTGCTGTGATTGTAGCCAATACCGCACAAGAATTTAAGTCAAGCATTTTGCAATATAAAGATAGGGTGTTTGAGCAATCGGATATTGAACATAGAAATACCTTTTTGCAACAATATTCGAACAAAGTAAATGCTTCAAATTTTATTGATATGCTTTCTTCGTAAATTATTTTGGGTGGCGGACACGCTTTTCGCGACAAGTCCTCTCCCGCCAGAGCGCGTGCTGCGGGCTTTTTGCTACAATCGTTGCCACGAGCTTACAGTCATCTCATGGTGCAAGCGTCCGCTTGTTCCGCTTTCATTCGCAGCATCCGCTGAAGAGCAACAATAAAAATGAAGAGTTCATTATTACCCGATGTGAGATTATAATGTTTTGTTTCGCTGATTGAACTTTGAAGGGTTTTCAAAAAACATGACTTGATTATTAAAACCATCAATTGCTGAGGAATCGAAGCATCTGACACGAATCATGACTTGAGAAATATTTTTTGCCGCATCATCCGTTTGAGACTCTTCCTGTCGTCAGAGATTATTATCTTTTGTTTCGCCGATTGAACTTCGAAGGGTTTTCAAAAAACATGACTTGATTATTAAGACCATCAATTGCTGAGGAATCGAAGCATCTCGCTGAAATCATGACTTATAAGTTTAAGAGGCTGACTTTTGTTGAAAGTTTACTGGAAAATTAATTTTGACGTGTCGTAGAAATTTGCGTGAGCGATTGTAGAGGAAAGCCCATCTCGTTCTTCAAAACGAGATGGCTTGGAGCGAAAAGCGCGGTATCGATGTGCAATCGATTCGCTTTCGGTGAATCAGTACTTGCTGGCACAGCGATACACGCCCCAAATTTTTTAATATACAACACTGGCATTATCATACACGCGACCATGTTCGGTACGAATAATGCGTGATCTGAATTTCTGCAAGATGCTATAATCGTGTGTAGCCATCAAAATCGCAGTGCCATAATCCGCACAAATTGAATGTAGTAAAGTCATGATTTCATCAGAAGTATCTGGGTCTAAATTTCCTGTAGGCTCATCCGCAAGAATTAATTTAGGATTATTCAACATAGCTCGAGCAATATCTACACGTTGTTGTTCACCGCCACTCATTTCGAAAGTCATTTTATGTCCTTGACCTTTTAAGCCCACTTTGCTCAATACACTGTTGATTTTTTCCGTCATTAAATTTTTGTCGGTCCACCCTGTAGCCTTGAGCACAAACAATAAATTTTCGTTCACATTTCTGTCTGTGAGCAATTGGAAATCTTGAAATACAATACCTAAATTTCTTCTCAAAAAGGGAACATTTTTCCATGTAAGATCACGAAGATTAAATCCGCTAACTAAGCCTTCGCCGTGCATGAGTGGAATGTTGCCGTATAAAGTTTTAAGCAAGCTAGATTTCCCTGTACCTGTTTTTCCAATGAGGTATACAAATTCGCCTTTATAAATTGATAGATTCACATCTGTTAAAATCAAAGATGAGCCTTGATATATGTGGGCATGGGTAAGTTGTACAACGGGTATTTCGTTCATAGCTTGGGGCGTTGAGGTGAACAAATGTAAGGTCTATTTTTAGGGTAGCAAAATTTGAAAAAAGCTGAGGGGTAATTTTATGATTTTGTTGCGTTTACATGTTCATTGAAGATTTTGTTTAGCCATTTAAGCATGGCAAACATAAATAAGGCTGCGAATAGGAGTAAGGCAAAATTGACCCAAAAATAATTGCTTTTTACTTCATAGGTATCCCATAAGGAAGCTAACACGCCACTTAATTTATTACCAATCGAGGTTGATAAAAACCAGCCTCCCATCATTAAAGCTGTAATTCTAGGCGGACTTAATTTAGACACAATAGATAAGCCCATAGGACTTAAAAATAATTCTCCAATGGTGATTACGCCATAGCTAGCCATGAGCCAACCTACATTTACTTTGACTGTTCCATTAGAGCCTGCGTAAACTGCTAATACCATCACTAATACGCTTAATGCAGAAATAAATAAACCTAAAGCAATTTTAGTGGGCGTAGTAGGTTCTTTATTTCTTCTTTTCAAAAAAGTAAAAAATGCAACCACCAAAGGCGTTAGTAAGATTACCCAGCCGGGATTGATAGATTGACTTAAGTTCGTTGCCCACACGCTAATTGTACTGCCTTCGGTAGGTAAATTTTCTTTGGCCACATTTCTAAAATACACAGGGTAGTCTACGACTTTTACCACTTTACCATCTTCCTTTTGAAGTCTGAATAAGGCGTCATAATATTCGGTACTATCTTTTTTATAAACAAGTTGTTTGGCTTGTTTTAAGGTATTAAATACATCAGCAGTTGTGCCCGTAACTTGTCTATTGGTATAACGATCGGCCCATGTGTTGAGGGCACTACCATTTTGTTTGAATACTGCCCAGAAAAGTGTAACCACAGCGAAGATGGCGAGTAGAGCACCAATAGGTTTTTTTTCTTGCGCATTGGCTTTGATATATAAATTGGTGTAAAAATATACTACAGGAATGCAGGCAAAAATGAAGGCGTCGGTACTATCGCTACCAAAAATATTTGAAGGGATAAGCCAACCTAACACGCCGGCCACCACAGAAGGGAGTAATATAATTAAAGCAATTTTGCTAAAGGGCATATCGTCGGGATGAATTTCTTTCTTGACATCAAAGGCGGCATAATGTTTAGTTCCCCAAATAAAAATCACAATACCAATAAACATCCCAATGCCAGCGGCTAAGAAAGCGTAACTCCAGCCAAGCATAATTTGAAGAGCCGCACCAAAAAAGTTACAGATAAAGGCGCCGATATTGATTCCCATATAAAAGATATTATATCCATCATCTTTCATGTGTTTATGTTCATCTGTTGAGTATACATTGCCAAGAAGTGTAGAAATATTGGGCTTGAAAAAGCCGTTCCCGAAAATCACTAAGGTCATGGCTAGATACAAAATGGGTTTGCTATGTACGCCCATTAAACAATATCCTATGCCCATTAATATGCCTCCTCCAATAATTGATTTGCGATAACCAAAATATCTATCGGCAAGCAATCCGCCAAGAAAAGGGGTAAGAAAAACAAGGGCTATAAAAGTGCCATACAGATCCGCAGATTCTGCTTCACTCATAGCAAAACCATCTTTTACATCTTTAAGGTATAAGGTAAAAATGCCTATCATTAAATAGTATCCGAAACGTTCCCACATTTCAGAAAAAAATAAAAAAGGCAATGCCTTTGGATGTTTTACGTCCTGCATAAAATTAATTTTGCGAAAAGATAGACAAATTATTCGGCGAGCTGAAAAATTTCCTGACTATTTCTCCCATAGCCATCATAATCTAGTCCATAACCAACAACAAATTTATTCGGAATATTAAAACCAACATAATGCACATCGAGTGGATGCTGCAGCGCTTCCGGTTTTTGTAGAAGGGTGCAAATTTTCACAGAATTTGGCTGTTGTTTCATTAAGGTAGGAATAAATTCAGACATTGTTTTTCCTGTGTCTACAATATCTTCAATAAGGATAATATCCTTATTATTAAGATCTTCTTCAAGTCCAATGGATGTGATTACTGTGCCTGTAGATGAAGTGCCTTTATAGGAAACTAATTTGATGAAAGAAATAGTAGAAGGCACCTTGATTAATTTATATAAGTCAGAAGCAAACATGAAGGACCCATTGAGGATACCAATGAAAATAGGATTTCGACCTAAATAATCTTTATTAATTTGATCTGCGAGTTCTTGAATACGCAGAGCTATTTGTTCTGATGAAAGAAAGGGGATGAATGATTTGTCAAGTACTTGTAAAGTAGTCATGAGGCTTATTTTTTAGTAGGAGTTTTTTTCTTCGTTTCTTTTTTGTCTTTTTCTGAAGCCGTTTTTTTGTCTTTTTTTGAAGTTTCTTTTTGGTTATTTTTAGTATCAGATTTGCCCGTTACCTTCTTTGCACTTCCTTTTTTTGCGGCTTCTTTTTTCTCTATATCTTTTTTGTCTTTAGTTGTTTTACTCTCATTTTTTTTGTCAGTAGCTTTGTTAACCTTTGATTCGCTTTCTTTTGGATTGTCTTTTTTCAAGTCTCTTTTAATGCCGTTCTTAGTTAATTCTACGTTCGATTTTTTATTTTCAACTTCTTTTTTTGAAGCATCAGTTTTCTTTTTGGCATCTGCAGTGCTTGTGTTTTTTTCTGCTACAGTTTTTTTCTGTATTGCAGGAATTTCCTTTCTTACAACTGGTGTTACAGGTTTAGGA
>JAGNOY010000166.1 GCA_017989935.1 Chitinophagaceae bacterium | reverse complement strand
TTATAGAAATGTTTTATTGATGAGGTTTGAACCAATTGGTTTGAACCTTTTTTTATACAACCTATTTTATGATTATCTGAAAAGATACCCTAATGTTTTTCCACTTTTGCCATGACGCAAAAGTTGAACAAAAAGTCTAGGCTGAAGATTCTTGTCATAAAAATAATTTCATCTACGCCACTTTTATCCAAACTCGCACTTAATGATTTTCTCCATATAGCAACATTCGTTTGTGTTCAAACAGTGGATAAAAGTTTGGCTTCGATTTCAATATTTTTAGCTGCCTCGAATCTTAGGCCGTATATTCTATGAAGATTTTTTTAATATTTTGGTATTAGATAGATGACTTCTGAGTTTATTAGTTTCGTTAGGTAGCTTAACGGATAAGCATTACCTATTTGAATGATTCACAGGAGCCTGCGTGAGGGATAGTCGCGGAAATCCCTGTCCTCGTTCTTCAAAACGAGGACAGGATTGCAGCAATAGCCCGGCCTTGTTAGGTTGAAATCAATTATTCGGTAAGTTGTATCACAACAACCTAATAAGGCACGCCCAAATGATTAATTTTAAGAGAAAGATTAAATGATAAAACTACTTATCTTATCAAAAGAAAATCGCCTTTGAGGGTATGTTCAAGTCCGTCGGCAAGGCATTTATATTTGATTAAATAAAAGTAGGTGCCAATTTCGGCAGGCGTTGTTTTGTATTTACCATCCCAGCTATTTTCGACAACATTTGTTTTGAAAATTACACTTCCCCAACGATTGAAAATCATGAAATCTTTAAGTTCAATACCATAAGCATTCACAATTTTTAATTCGTCGTTTAATAAATCTTGGTTGGGCGAAAAGGCTGATGGGATAAATAATTCACTGCAACAATTTTTCTCAGGAATAGTTACTTGATTGGTTGCTGTACATTGATTGGCGTCGATGGCTGTAATAAAATATTTGCCTGCTTTAAGTTGTTGAAAATAACCAGTTGGCGAATTGTAATTACCCGGCTGCATGGTAAAAGTTTTAGAACCAGTGCCACCTATGGCTGTCACTTGCAATTTGTTCGTATTGTTGCCACAACTGTCATTTGTAAACGTAATATTGGTGATGATGATTGCTTCTGGTGAAGCAATGGTGATTGCAGTTGTGTTGCTACAAAGTGTTGCATCTGTGGCAGTGATGGTATAGATGCCTGCCGCTAAATTATTGAATAGACCATTTACAGACGAAGAGCCTCCAGGAGAAATAGCATAACCAGTTATACCCGCCGTGCTTGTTGCCGTAATTTCGAGTTTGCCATCGGTGCTCTGAATACAAGAAGTAGCTTGTGTGATTGGCTGATTAAATATAGGTGCATCTTTACTAAGTAATGTAGCACTTGAGGTGATGGAGCAATTGTTTGCGTCTTTAACCGTAACAGTGTAAGTATTTGAAGTTAATCCAGTAAATAAATTTGAATTAAAAAAAGTTGTACCTAAACTGAATTGGTAAGGTGAAGTACCTCCGCTTGCCATCACTGTTATTTTGCCATTATTATTTGGATTGCAATCAGGTTGTATAATATTTATTGCATCTACCACTAAGCTTGGTGGTTCAGTCAAATTAATCACAGTTGTTTTAAAACAATTATTTGCATCAGAAGCTACCACGGTATATATGCCAGCAAGTAATCCTGTAAAAACCCCATTGTTGTTAGCACTTCCTTGCGGCAACAAGGTATAGACTATAGAGCTATTTCCTCCAGTAAATAAGGCGACAATCTTACCCGAATTTCCTCCATGACAAAGTACATTGTCTGAGGTTAAACTGACTTGTGTAATTAGAGGAGGTTCTGTGATGTTTACTAAGCTAGTTAAGGTACATGAATTAGCATCTGTGGCTGTAACCGTATATGTACCTGGGATAAGCGATTGAAATAAACCATTTGTTATTGTCACATTCCCAGGTTGAAGATTATAGGTAAAAGTGCCATTGCCTCCATTGGCCAAAGCCTCAATTTTTCCATCATTAGCACCGTTACAATCAATTTGTTTGATAATAAAATTAGTCCAGATGATAGGTGTGTTTGGGTTAATATTTATAACAGAGGTGATTGAACAATTGCCAGCATCGGTGGCACTCACAGTATAGTTACCTGCGGTTAAGCCGGTGAAAGATCCTGTAGTATTAGTGGTATTGTTGGGTAGTAATAAATAATTTAATCCGAAGTTAACGGTGCTTGCCGTCATTGTAATTGAGCCGAGGCCTCCATTACAAGTAGGAGTTGTAGATTGAAACAAAGCACTGATGGTGGTGATTGTTTTAGTCATGGTAGACGGCGCATTGCAAGGCCCTGAAGTTGTTAGACTTACTTGATAAGTACCTGGTGCTGAAAATATATGATTTGGGTTTGCAGCATTGCTGAAATTATTTGCACCGGAGGCAGGGTCGCCAAAATTCCATGTATACACATCTGGGCACATCGTAGACGTATTATTGAACTGATAGCCTAAAACAGCATTCGTGCAGTTGTAGGAAAAGTTAGCATCATTTGGTGGGGCGTTTTCGATCTTGATATCATCGAAGGCTACGCCATCAAAATCATTACAGAAAGTGCCCGCACCAAAGGCAAATCTAAATTGCACAGAAGGTAAGCCAGCAAGGTTAGACAAACAATGTGAGGCAGTAACCCAGCCATTTGAGCCATTTCCGCTCGAGCAACTTCCGCTAGAAAATTGAGAGCCGGACCAACCTTGTTTTGGATTAGCAAGTGTACTTAGATAGGTAATGTTTGAACTGTTAAACCAATTTTGATTGAGGCAATTCACGGGATCTGAGCTAGTGCCAACATTTAACCATGTACTACCATTATTGGTAGAGTATTGAAAACAAGTGCCATCAAATGATTCTTCAGATTCCCAATATATTTTGAAGCTGATATGCGGGTAAGTTAAATTAGTGAAATCAAAGCAGGGGCTTGTTACATAAGATTTTTCACCTAAATTATAGGTATTGCCATTTAAGCCACCTGTGACAAAACATTTATTTCCTCCACCTGCTGTTTGAATATATCCTTTATTGGGTGCACCCCAAGCCCAGTCATTTGCAGTGCCTCCTGATACCCAATTGCCAGTGTTGGTTTCAAAACCTTGAATATATGGGAAGGTGTTTATTGTGATGCCACATTGACCGAAGGACTGAAATGTAAGCATAGTAATAATACAAAAAACAAGGGTAGATGTTTTCATAATTACAAAAAGTAAGGTCGACAAAGGTAACAAAAAATAAGCTTGTAACTTTTTTGACTTAAAAGTTAAAGATTTAATGATTTACTAACTTATCAACGACAATTTTATCGATGGGCAAGGTCATGTGAGAAGATGATAACTGAGCAAGAGGAATCCATCTGAAATAGCATTCTTCATGACCTAGAAATAAATATTTTTGTGGATGAATATGAATGGGAATTTTAGGTTCATACAATGGCCTTACTTTATAATAGATGCTAATGATTTGGGTGTTGGGATGGAAAGCTGATTCTTGAAAAAAATCGGTCGTATAGAAGTGTTCAAGGATTTCGATTTTCGTATTTAATTCTTCTTGCCATTCTCTGATTAAGCCATCTATTAATCCTTCGCCATATTCTAAGCCGCCCCCGGGAAATTTGGTAAAGCAAAATTCTCCTAATCTTTCGTCACTTACAAGAATACAATTTTGGTGAATCCATAATCCATATACACGTATATTAAATCTGGTTGCAGGCAGTTGTTGGCTAGGCATAGGATGTATTTTGAGTTGTCAAAATTTAATTTATTAAAAGAAAAAGTTTTGAATTTTGATTTTATCTTCAAGTTGATAGTAAAATAAAGTAGGATCAGATTTAATTAATCTTCTAAGCCTTTTCCGTCGAGTATTTGTTGAATGTATTTTTCAATTCGTGATTCCCGAGTTTTTGCTTGTTTAGCCGAAGAAAAATAAAGTAAGTAAGCTCTTTGTCGACCTGGTGTAAGGGATTTAAAAGCAGTTTGAAGTGCTGGCATTTCATCAAGAACTTGTTTAAATTCAGCGGGCATATTAAACTCGGTTGTTTTTTTTAATTCGACTTTTAACCCAGCTTTGTCAATTGCTATTGCTTGTTTTAGGTAATTCAAGATGGTGCTTTTGTTTTTCAAAATTTCTTGAACATTTGTAAATCTAATTTGTCTTGCAGCCTGCACATTTTCAGTTTGTTGCACTAAAATTCCTTTTGTGTCTTTAATTAAAGCTCCTTGCATAAACAATAAAGCACAATAGTTTTTAAAGCCATGAATCAAGACAATATTATTTGATTGTAAAGTGTAACAAGGGCATCCCCATTTTAACTCTTCATTGAGGTCGCAACTAAGTACTAAGGTTCTTAAGAGTTTATATTCTTCTTGCCATGGGGTATTTTTGTTGAAAAACCATTCTACTTTAGGATTCATTATCTTGATAAGCGTTGGGTGAATAAAATTTATTAGTACATGCCAATATTAAAGCCACCTCGGATTATGGGTAATCCTGAGTAGGGCGAATTTGGTTTTTGAAGTACATCGTATAATCCTTGTACAATAAATCCAACTCTTTCGCCGATGGGAATTACGAAGCCAAGTCCTACTAGTAAGGCTGGCACTTTGATTCGAGTGGCAGTGTATTTTCTTTTTCCGGTACCGAAATAATCAATTGAATATTGCCATTGGTTAAATAAATTTATTTCGGGTTCGGCATGTACAAATACACCTCTGAAAAAAAATAATCGAGCAAACAATGAAAGTGAATAATTGGAAGAATTGAGTAGGTATCTTTCTTCTCCTTTGGTAATAAAATTAATGTATCGAATGTTAACATGTGTGAAACTATATCCACCATTAAATCCTGCTTGAACACGTCCGAATCTATAACCTATGGTAGGAGTAACAAAAATCGAATAACCACTTTCGCTTGTTTTGTAAATACTATCTTTTTCTCTGATAAAATCCATGCCTAGATTTCCACCAAAGATTAAATTCTCAGGATCGAAGCCTCGATATTCACGATAATAGTACCGATTGAGCTGGGAATTTTGTTGCAGTCCAATTTTGGCAAATAGTGTTTCATGAAATAGCACCGCAAGAAACATAGTAAATAAGAATCTCATATACAGAACTTTGAGTAAAGTTAAATGGAATAATATATTTGCTGCAAAAAAACTTTTCTATATTTACCCCATGAAGATAGAAGACCTTTATGCCCTTTATTTAGCGCATCCTTCGGTGCAAACCGATACACGAAAACTTCAACCTGGAGATCTTTATTTTGCCTTAAAAGGAGAAAATTTTGACGGGAATCAATTTGCTGAACAAGCGCTCAATGCTGGTGCTTCTTATGCTATCATCGACGATGTGAAGTATCATATTTCTGATCAATGCGTACTTGTTGATGATGTATTAAAAACACTTCAAGAT
>JAGNOY010000165.1 GCA_017989935.1 Chitinophagaceae bacterium | reverse complement strand
GTAAATGTTTGGCCATTATCTGTGCTTAATAATAAATCTGGACAACTGCCATTTATATTATTGGCTAATGTAAAATATAGATTATTGTAGGCTGAAAAAATATCACGGGTTGATTGGTTAGGAGTCAGCAAATATTGTTTGATATTTTTATCTTGAAAAGTTAATCCATGATCATCGCTGTATTTTAGGATAGTATCAACACCTGCATTTGCAGCAGCTACATCGCCTCCCATCATAAATAATCGATCTTGATTCCAGGCAATTTGAGTTGGCACATAATAGGTTGGTATGCCTGTACTTACTGGACTAGTCCAATTGATTCCATCTGTACTCCATGCAACTCCATGACTAGTTGCTCCGTTGGTTGCAGCCCAACATGTATCTTTATTGACATAGAACTCGCTACAATCATTCGCATCAAAATAAGCAACATCTACCCAAGCTGAATCATTGGTGTTTCTAGAAAATTCCCAATCAGGCCCAGCTAATGACATCATTAGATGATTGTTCCATGCCACCGTAGCCCCATAACCTGCTGTGCTTGGCCTTAAAGGTGTATTTGGATAGCATGTAGGCAAGGCTATGGTATCTTGTTCAAACGAAACACCATCATTGATGGAATATCTGATCAATGAACAACCTGAATTTGTTTCAATAGCATACAAACGATTCCCTGTAGAATATAAAAATATACCAGTTGTCCCTAATGTATCATTCACAACATTCCAAGTTTGGCCATTATCTGTGCTTACTTGCAATCCGTGATGATTATTACAAGCAAATATCTTATTGTTATGCACACACACTGCTGTGCCCCATGTAGCATTGCTATTCACTGCCAAGTTGCAGGGCATCCAACCTTGTGCATGGGAAAATAAATAAGTTAAACTGAATAAAATAGCTAAACTGAAATGCTTCATATGGAATATTTTTTAGCAAAACTAGATAGCATGCTTAATTTAAACCATACAGCATATGTTGTATTTTAAAAGATAAGGTTTTAATATATGACTATCTCCCAATTCAACTCTGTATGTTATAGATTGATTGTATCAGGGTCTTTCTATATTAAATTTAAGTTCATTATGCTTCCATTTCAAATGCATTTTGAGTAAATTTATTTCTTAAACAGTTTTTATGAAAAAAATAAGTTTGATTATTCTGATTATATTTTTTACTCAACACTTATGCGTTTCTCAAATTCCATCATGGCAATGGGCAAAAACTATTGGTGGGATGAAAGAAGATTATTGCAGAAGCATAGCCTGTGATAGTAAATCTAATGTAGTGATGGTTGGGGACTTTTTAAGCGACTCCATTACTTCTGGTTCGATACATGTACAAAATATTCATCCTTTAGGTGGCATGCTAAATCAATACTCGCTATCTGATATTTTTGTGAATAAATATGACTCTTCAGGAAACATTCTATGGTCAAAAAGTTTTGGAGGAGATAGTAGTGATATAGTATCTTCTGTTGCCATAGATCTTGCAGACAATATAATTGTGGTTGGTAAATTCAACGGTCAAACTTTACACATTGGAAATGTAACACTAACTAAACCATTGGGTCAAATGGCACCAGATGCCTTTGTTTTTAAATTAGACCCCAATGGGAATGTATTATGGGCAAAAAGTACTAGTGGAACTTCAATAGAAGAAGGCAAAGCGGTTACAACTGATGAGGATAATAATATCTATATGGCAGGTCAATTTTGGGGTAGCAACGTGAATTTTGGGGTAAATATATTTTCATCAGTTGGCAATGATGATATTTTTATAACTAAATATTCGAGTAATGGAACCGCACTTTGGACTAAAACATATGGATCAGCTTCAAATGAAAGCGTGATGGATATTTGTGCCGATAAAAAGGGGCATATCTATTTTACGGGCGAATATCGATCGTCTAATTTAACGATTGGAACTTTGTTGCCTCCTAATATAGACAGTTCACCTTCAACTGAAATATATGTTGCTAAGATGGATTTGAATGGCAATATTGTTTGGAATCAAACGGCCAATAGCATTAGTGGCGATTATGCATATGGAATATGTACCGATAAACAAAAGAATGTAATAATCACTGGAAGTTTTTCTGAATACTACTTGCATATTGATAGCAATGTATTTGCAGGCGATCATATTACCAACCCTAATTGTACGAGTGGAACAGGTTTATTTGTAATAAAATTCGATAGCCTTGGACTGTTTAAATGGTATCAAACCATTTCCATTTCATTTGATGAAGTTGGATTATCAGTTAAAACCGACAAAGATGATAATATCTATGTGGCGGCATTCGCAAGAGGTGATTCATTATTAATTGATACAATGATGCTTTACGGCCTTACCAATAGTGCTTCAATGTTATTAAAGTATGACCCAAATGGACATATTATTTGGTATAAAAAATTTGGGGATGGCGATCATATGGGTACTGAGAATGTGGGGATGGATATTGATATTTCTTCTCAAGGAAGTTTGTATATGGGAAGTAGTTTTATGAAGCCTACCTATACAATAGATAACTTAAATTGCAACAACACGAATAATTGGTTGGTGTTTGAGCCTTTAATTGCAAAATTAGGTTCCGTTATTAATCAAAGTTTAGGCACTAAAGATCATGTTGATGAATATACTCGTAGCATTTATCCTAATCCATCATCAGGAATCATGCATGTATTAGTCAACGATCATGACTTGTCTTATAATATCAACATGTATAACATACAAGGTCAAACCATAAAAAAATTGAATCGCCAAAAAGGGCACATTACCATAGAAGTAAATGATATTCCCTCTGGAATTTATTTTATTGAATTATCAAATCAACAATGGTCTAAAACGAGTCGTGTGATGATTCAACATTAAGTACTTTCATAAAGAAATTATTCCCCTTTTTTGTCTTAGTTGTTTTTCAATAAAGGAAGATATTTCTCTTTGTTTTCAAACATAATCCAAAGCAAGATTGCAACTAGAATAGCCACTAGAGGTAAGCCTCTTGTATCTTGAACTATGTTTGTTAATACAACTCCAACCATAACCGGAAAAATAATTAATGCACCTAAAGCTCTTGTCTTCGGAAGTATGATTAAGATTCCTCCAACAAGTTCTGCGAATCCCACCAAGGGCATCAACCATCCGATTTCCATAAAGGCAGCAAAGGCTTTGGTTGCTTTTTCGGGCATGTCTGTTGGCATGGGCATGTAATGAAAAAATTTGTCTAAGCCTGCATTGATAAATAATAGACCAAACAAGAGTGCCAGTACGAAAAGTACTTTCGTTTTAATAGATGTTTTCATTTTAATGTTTTGTTTTGTTAGATGTCAAAGATAGGTATCCAATGAATTTAATTCTTGTTGAACTAGACTTTTGTTTGAATAGATTATTATTTGAATTAATTTTCAGGCATAGGTTTTAGTGCAGAATCGACACAAAAGAAAGTCCATTCAAGGTTAATCACAGTTGAAGTTTATCTGAATAAAACTAGAATGATTTCACCCAATTTAATTTGTATGCTTTTTTGAAAATTAATTCCTTTCCTATTAATGTCATTCGTTATTGATACCTAGCGATTCATGAAAAGCAATTTTCTATCAAATCCAATTAGGCATTTAATAATTTTTCTATATCAAATTTTTTCATTTGCAGAAAGGCTGCTTGCACACGAGAAGATTTTTCAGCGTTATTCATCAATTCGCCCAAGATGCTAGGCACTATTTGCCATGACACGCCAAATTTATCTTTGCACCAACCACACATACTTTCTTGCCCTCCATCTTTGGTGAATGTATTCCAATAATAATCAATCTGTTCTTGGGTATCACATTGGATAACAAAAGACAGTCCTTCATTAAATGTAAAATGATGCTCTCCTGGTCCGTCCATGGCCATAAAAACATAATTATCTAATGTAAATTGTCCATGCTTTACAATATTTTCTCCCTGCATTTCACTTTCTGAATAAAAGAGCACGCCTTCTTTAGTGGAATTATTAAACACAGAAGTATAAAAATCTATAGCCGAATTTGCTTTGCCAAAATTTTTATCTGTGAATAAAAAACAAGGGGCTATCTTTTGGTTGACCTCGCTATATTTTCCTTTGAAAATTTGCCATGAAATACCAAATTTATCTTCAAGAAATCCATAATATTCACTCCATTCATATTTATCTAATGCCATCATAATTTTGGCATCCTTACTTAATTTATTCCAAATGTCATCTATTTCTTCTTGACTTTCACAAGTCACAAAAAAGGAAATAGAAGGGTTGGGCTTAAACATGGGGCCACCATCCAAACCCATAAATTTTTGACCACACAATTGCCACATGGTCACTATAGGATTGTGAGAAAGTACCTTAGAGTCCGAGAAAATATGGCTATAAAATTCTGCAGCTGATTTTGCTTGCCCATCAAACCATATACATGGATAAAATGATTGATTCATGCGTGTATTAATTTTGTTGATTTGTATTCATTACATTAAACATCCATCGAATACCAAACTTATCTAAGCAACATCCCCAATATCCCCAAAATTCTTCTCTCATGTTAGCCTTATCGCTACCACCTTCTGACAATGCATTATACAACTTATCCGCTTCTTCCCTAGAGTCTAATTGAAGACTGATAGTTGTATTGTTTCCAATCACTACTTTATGTCCCATAGATTCAAGCATATCAGTGCCCATTAATTCTGTGCCCCCGATAATGGGTAATGCTACATGCATCACACAATTCAAATCTGAGTCCGAAAAATTAGGCGCTTTCGGATTGGGTGGCAAATCTTTGATACGCATTATAGGTGCTGAGAATTCTGTACCAAATATAGTTCTGTACATTGTAAAGGCCTCTTCTGTGTTGCCTTGAAAATTTAAATAAATGGCTACTTTGCTCATAATTTCTTTTTGAGTAAATTTATTTCTTTAATTGATTTTATGAAAAAAATCAGTTTATTTTTTTGTTTTATTCTTTACTCAACATTTTTGTTTTTCACGAATTCTCTCTAGGCGGTGGTCCAAAACCGTTGGCGGATGGAAGTTGATTATTGCAAATAAAAAGCTTGTAATAGTAAATCTAATCTAGTGATGTTTGGATACTTTATTAGCGACTCCATTAATCAGCAAGAAGAATCTGGCCTCGGTAAATTAAATGTATAACATATGCTAAGTTTGGGAATTAAATCGAGTAATGAAAGACCAAATTATTTCGTGTTCCCCAACCATTTAGAAATTTGAATCACTCTAAAATCTGAGGTATTTCAAAGTAAAGCTATTTAAGTTTAAACACTACAGGTAAAACCATTTTCATATTCACCGGTTTGCCATTCACCATAGCTGGTTTCCATTTGGGAAAACCGTAAACAAGTTTGGTAGCTGCACGACCTAATTCGATATCAGCGCCTTTTTGAACCCCAACTTGTTGCACACGCCCTTCC
>JAGNOY010000007.1 GCA_017989935.1 Chitinophagaceae bacterium | reverse complement strand
GATTGAAGTATTGGATACAAAAGCTAATAAATCTTTGATTGAATTTTTTCTTCAAGGGAACTCTTCTATTCCACTGGTTGATTGTGAACATAAATTGACTTGTGGTAAAATTCAATCTTTCAAGAATAAAGATATTGAATTCAGCTTGCCGGAAGAGGCATTGTATGATGACATTTGCTTTAAATCGTCTATCAAACCATGCCAAGAAATTTATTCTTATATTTATCAAGTACATGAGGCCTATGTGCCATTGCACAGTTATTTCAAATTATATCTTCAACCTAAATTAGCCATTCCTAATTCATTAAAAGACAAAATTGCTGTAGTTCGATTACCTTATGGGAATGAAACCTTAAAAAAAGGGAAAGCAGCTCAATTAGAAAAAGGTAAAGTGGTAACCACTGTAAGAGATTTTGGGAATTATCAAATCATGATTGATCAAACTCCGCCAGATATTAAAACTACAATTAAGAATGATGCTCAAATAGGTAATTTGAAAAAATTAGTTTTTACTATAAAAGAAGAAACAACTTCAGTTGAAAAATGTGTTGCAGAAGTAGATGGACAATGGTTGCGACTTGTGCAAAAAGGAAATACTTACGCCTACGAAATTGATGAACATTTTCCTGCAGGCAAACATCAATTTACTATAAGTGCTTTCGATGAAAACAAGAATAAAAAAACGCTTACGTTTGCATTAATCAAATAAATATGGCAAACTTAAACCCTGGCGATAAAGCCCCAGCATTTACCTTAAAAAATCAATCAGGAGAAAAGGTAAACTTAAAAGATTTCTTAGGACAAAAGGTAGTGATCTTTTTTTATCCTCAAGACAATACCCCTACCTGCACTAAAGAGGCATGTAATCTCAGAGATAATTTTACCATACTCAAGAAAAAAAATATTATAGTACTTGGTATTAGTCCTGATGATGAAGTCTCACATCAAAAATTTATTGAACAACAAAAACTTCCTTTTACTTTGTTAGCAGATGTTGATAAAAAAGTCATTGATAAATATGGCGTTTGGGGAGAAAAAACAATGTTCGCTAATAAATATATGGGTTTACTAAGAACCACTTTTTTAATTAATGAAAAAGGTGTGATAGATCATATTATTAAAAAGGTAAGGTCTTCAGAACACACTGATCAAATTTTAAAAATCTGGAAAATTTAGTAGATATTGATTTGAAGAATTATTCAATTCATATTAAAGAAAATTCTTGGCTTGCCAAATTAGGTGCAATCAAACTTAAGCATGCTAATTGTGCCATGGTAATTGGCAACACAATTCATTTATACCAAATTCCAAAATCTGAATTTATCCAAAACCTTTCCTTGTTTCGACATGAAATTGAACATATTAAACAATGGAAAAGAATTGGGTTCATGTTGTTTCCTATTCAGTATGTTTGGTATTCATTCAAATATGGCTATTACAACAATCCTTTTGAAGTTGAAGCTAGGCTCGCTGAAAGTGATATTGACTTATTAAAATGGGTAAAAATTATTTGAATTATTCTATTCATATAGCCTAATTCCGCCTTCAATCTTAAAATAGTCGTTATTATTTAAAATTAATTGGTCGATTTCAAAAAATACCTATTTTTACAAGTAATCATGGTACAGCAAATAACAGAAGGGATCAGCATCACCGTGGAAACATTCTACAATACGGAACAATCTAATCCTTTATTGAATGAATATAATTTCTCCTATAGAGTTTCTATAGACAATTATTCAAATTTTCCAGTGAAGCTTATACGCAGACATTGGCACATTTTTGATAGCAATGGCTCTTACCGAGAGGTTGAAGGTGAAGGTGTAATTGGTCAACAACCAATTCTCGAACCTGGTGACTCTTTTCAATATATGTCTGGAGCAGTAATAAGAACAGATATGGGCCGCATGGTTGGTAACTATAAGATGGAAAACATGCTGAACAAAAAATTATTTGAAGTTCAAATTCCTGAATTTGATCTGATTGCACCCTATAAAATGAATTAAGTATAAAATTAAGTTGTCATGCTTCTTTTCATTCATACTATTTAAGGAATAATCTACTTTTTTGATTTTTCTAACATACATTTTAATAGATTTGCCCGATATTTTTTAACATAGAAAAAATAGTCTATGTTGAAAATAATTTTTATCTTGAATCCTTGATTCAGCTAGTCATATGAAAAAAAGTATTAAATTTTTATGGATCTCTCTAATTATTGGTATTATAGGATTTAATGCCCTAATTTGGATGATCAATGCAGGCTGGATGGGCTACATGCCTAAAATGGAAGAATTAGAAAATCCTAAATCTGCTATGGCTTCCGAAATTTACGATGGCGGTGATAGATTGATAGGAAAACTTTATCTTGAAAACAGAGAACCTTGCAAGTTTAGTGAAATTTCACCTAATGTATTTGATGCCCTAGTAGCCACCGAAGATGAACGTTTTTATAGTCATAGTGGCATAGATGCAGAAGCCATAGGACGCGCATTATTTGGCATGCTTACCTTCAACCCTAAAGGCGGAGCAAGTACTATCACCCAACAATTAGCAAAAGCATTATTAGATCAAGGTTCTGGAAATGTGTTCATGCGTGTGCGTGAAAAATTAAAAGAACAAATTGTGGCTGTAAAACTTGAAAAAAACTTAACCAAGCCTGAAATTCTTACCCTTTACTTAAATACTGTTCCTTGGGGCTACAACTCATTTGGCATCAAAAGTGCCTCTAAGACTTACTTCAGCAAACTTCCCATCGATTTAACTATCGAAGAATCTGCACTACTTATCGGAATGCTCAAAGGTTCTACCATGTATAACCCAGTGCCGAACGAAGATAATCCTCAAAGAGCTGTTCGCGCTTTGGAAAGAAGAAATACAGTGTTAGATCAAATGGTAAAAAATTTTAAGTTAAGCCCGTCTGATGCTGAAAGATTGAAACAATTACCCATAAAATTGAATTTCAATCCTGTAAATGATACACACCATGAAGGTGTTGCACCCTATTTCAGACAAGTTGTTGAACAAGATGTAAAGGCTTGGTGTAAGAAAAAAGGGCTGAATTTATATAAAGATGGCCTAAAAATTTATACCACTTTAGATACTGCTATGCAAACCTATGCGGAAAGAGCTGTTGAAAAACAAATGTGGGGTAAGGTTAAAAGACCAGGTGAATATGTTTGGAAAAAACATAAAAAAACACTCGATCGAGCAATGAAAGAATCTGAAAGATATAAGGCTTTGAAAAATGCTGATATGAGCGAAGAGGAAATTCTGAAAAATTTTAATACCAAAACAAAAATGAAAGTTTTTGCTTGGAATAATAAAAAAGAAAAAGATACAACCATTACGCCTCTAGATAGTATAAAGTATATGAAAGGCTTTGTTCAAACTGGTTTTTTAGTAATGGATCCAGCCACCGGAGAAGTTAAAGCTTGGGTTGGAGGTATTAATCACAAGTACTTTCAATACGATCATGCGAATATAAATACCAAACGTCAAGTAGGTTCCACAATCAAACCCTTGCTCTACTGTTTAGCTGTAGATAATGGATATTCACCTTGTATGTCCATCTCTCTTAACAAATCATTCTTCCCTGGACATGGATGGTATGGTCCCGACAGAAACGCAGGTGCTATGCCTATGAAAACCGCACTTGCCTATTCAAAAAATAATGCAACAGTAGCGATACTTAAATTGGTCGGTATCGAACACTTCGTTCAATTTGCTAAAAAACTAGGTATAGTTAGCAACCTACACGCATTTCCTTCTGTCTGCCTTGGTGCTGATGATATTTCAATCATAGAAATGCTTCGCGCTTATACCATGTTTCCAAATTATGGTATCAACACCAAACCTATCTACATCACCAGAATCGAAGATAGAAATGGCAACTTACTCGAAAATTTTGTGCCTGAACGTACCGAAGTCATTAACGAAATTACAGCGTATAAAATGATTCGTATGATGATGGGTACCGTACTTTTTGGTACTGGTAAAAGACTAAAACCAGGATGGAATATTAAAGGAGAATGCGCTGGTAAAACCGGTACAACCAACAGTGAATCCGATGCATGGTTTATTGGTTATACCCCACAATTATTAGCCGGTGCTTGGGTTGGTTGCGATGACCGTTTTGTGGGCGTTGGACTCGGTGAAGGCTCACGCGCTGCAATGCCAATTTGGGGAGAATTTTTTAAATTAATCCAAGCAGATAAAAACTTGAATTACTCTTCTGTAGACAAATTTGTGATGCCAGAAATCATGAAAAACATGGATGAATGTGATGCCGTTGATCAAATTAGCTTACAAAGAGCTGAAGCCATCCTGAATGTTTCTAGAGGCGAAAAAGAAGAAGAAGAAATTAGCGAAAAAACACCTCTCGATAACTCTAACAGCGGGGTAGACGAAAGAGATTATGGGAACTAAAGGCTCCATTTTCACATTCTTATGTATATGCTTACACATAGGAACCCATTCTGAAAAAAGTAATTTCTGTGGTATTAAAAATGAAAGCAGTTCTTCTGGCGAAATTCTCAATTACAAAGTATTCTATTCTTTGGCGGGTGCATATATCGGTGCAGGTGAAGCCACCTTTAGCAACAATTTAGAAACTTTTCAGCAAAAAACTGTGTACCATTTTACAGGATTTGGAAAAACGTATTCAACCTATGATTGGATCTATAAAGTAAGAGATACCTACGAAAGTTTTGTAGACACTTCATCCATGTTGCCTCTTAAATTTAGTAGACAAGTTAACGAAACCGGAAATCATATTTTCAACAATGTTTTATTTAATCAAACAACGAATCACGCAGTATCCACCAATGGAGTTTTCAATATTCCGCCATGCATTCAAGATGTACTATCAGCCATCTATTACGCCAGAAATTTAGATTTTAGCAAGGCAAAAAATGGCGATATTTTTCCATTTTCAATTTACCTCGACGATCATGTCTACCCCGTGTATATTCGATATATGGGCAAAGCCAACCTGAAAACTAAATATGGTAATTTCAATACCATTAAATTTAAACCCAAACTCATTGAAGGCACCTTATTTAAGGGTGGCGAACAGATGACAGTTTACGTAACTGATGATGCTAATAAAATCCCTGTGTTTGTCGAAACACCCATTCTTGTTGGTAGCATCAAAGTGTTTCTTTCTGAATTTAAAAATAACAGAAATAAGACAACAGGTATTATAAGCATGAAACGCTAATCAATTTTTATACCTATTTTTTGGGCGGCACACACGCTTTTCGTTTCAAGTCCGCTCACATCTCGTTTTTAAGAACGAGATGCGATGCGGGCTTTCCACTGCAATCGTTGCCGCAATACAACATCTCATATCCTGAATATAATGCATCAGTAAAATTCCAAATATTCAGTTCACAAAAAAAATCTATCGAAGAATTGCAGTTGAATTTTGTCATTCACAATCCATGTAACCAACCAGCTGAAATCCCTTTTTTACAATTAATAGATGGTAGAAAATTAAAACTTTTCGTCTACCCCTTTTTGAGTTGAATTATATCCAATTAAGATGGTAAATGCCTTTTTCAACCTTTCTACTAAAGACTGATCAGGAGTAAAATTGAATGGCGCAGCGTAATCATCGTAGTTAGGACCACTAATAGACAAAAAATCTTTTATACTACCAAATTCATGACCTTCCAAAATTGTATTCACTAAACCCTTTCCTGATACATAAAAATCATTTGAATACTCGTTGTTCATTCCCGTAACTTTATTTAAATCAATTGTTGTAAAATACCATTCATCTATTTTTGCCTCTTTTTTGTAAACAAAAATACCATTACTGTAAGAAACAAAGTGTCTGTAATCACCTAAAGTACCTAATAGGTTATCTTTCATTTTTCCTGCAATCCAATCCATCGTTTCTTGCTTTGTAGGTTTGGCTGTTTTGCTTTCGGTAGCAGGTTTCGTAGCTTTTAAAGATGTTTCATTTTGAGCATTCAATTGCATACAAGCAAATGCTACTATGAATAATGCAGCTAACTTTAATTTTTTTGTCATTCTACTATGATTTACTTGAATGCTTACTACTGTTTTAGGGTGTCTGTTCGGCATATTTCCCTCTTTCATTTATTGCTGAAACTCTTCAATATCATTTCGCCTTTAATTCAAATAAATTATCTAAGTCTTTAAAAATGACTTTTTAAAAATTCCTTATTCACAGAAATCTGAAGAGATTAAAATAAATGCATATTAAATACCTGCTCAAACTAAGCAATCTTTTGCACCAACACGGTTGCATGCGCCACGACACCTTCTTCTCTTCCCACAAACCCAAGTTCTTCTGTGGTTGTAGCTTTAATAGAAATCAAATCCCGATCACATTGAAGACATTCAGCAATAGCCGCTTGCATGTCATGCACATAAGGCTTAATTTTTGGTAATTGCAAACATAAAGTACTATCAACATTTACCATTTGATATCCTTTCTCTAAAAGTATTTCTCGGCACTTTCTTAATAAGATTTTACTGTCTATGTTTTTAAAATTTTGATCAGTATCCGGAAAATGTGTACCAATATCACCGGCATTCACAGCGCCAAGTAAGGCATCACAAATAGCATGTAACAATACATCTGCATCTGAATGTCCTAAAGCCCCTTTATAATGTGGAACTAGAACTCCCCCTAACCAAAATTCTCTCCCTTCAACCAATTGATGATAATCAATACCATATCCAATTCTATACATACTTATAATTTTTTCGATTAATAAAAAAAAGCTATTTGAAAAAATAGCTTTTTAAAATGTTTTATTTCTTTTTCTTACGCTCGTCCTTTTTATCATCATCATCTTTACCCTTAGGTAAAAGTATTTTATTCAGATCTGCAAAATCAAACAATAAAGAGAATCTAAGTGTATTTGATAATGGATTTCTGCTAATTCCTGATCCAGAAGGTACAAGGTAAGCAAAGTTCAATCCAAAAATATTGTACTTAACCCCTACACCCACTGTTAAAAAACGACGATCTCCTTTATATTTACTTTCATAAAAATATCCCGCACGCACAAAAAATTGATTTTGGTAAGAATACTCTGCACCCAAACTTAACATCACTTCTTTAAGCTCTTCGCTTCCTCCACCTGGAGCATCACTAAATGATCCAAACATCCCATTGATAATATTCTTTTCATAAGGATATTTTTGAATCAAATTACCTAAAGTGTCTTCAACAAAATAAGGAGAAGGCACCAACAATTTATTCGCATCAACTGCGAAAGTTAATTTATTATATTCATCAATATTATAATTATAGGCTAAGCCTATTCCTAGATTTGTAGGAATAAAATCTTTTCTATCACCAGAGTATGAAATTTTTCCTCCTAAGTTGCTGATAATGATACCAGCATTAATAGAAGATGCTTGCCCAGTTTCATCATTCGCACTTAATGACTTTGTATAATATGCACCAAAGTCTACAGCAAAAGATTTCCCTGGTTTATACGTTACACCATTTGAATTACCAGCTCCATTTATAATATTAGAGTGAATATATTTTCCAGATAAACCAATCGATAAATTATTAGACAGTTTTCTTGAATAACCTAAATCAAACGAAAATTCTCTAGGTTTTCCTGTTCCTGCAGGTTGAGCATTAAAATCAGTATAATTAATATCTCCTAAAGAGAAATAGCGCATGCTTAAGCTTATTGCTTGATTCTTGTTATCCTTTTCACCAAATTTCACATAACCAGCCAAATACGCTAAAAATATATCTGGTACAAGATCCTTTAACCAAGGTGTATAGGTTATCGAAACGCCAGCATCTTTATCAGACATGGCTAATTTAGACATATTCCAATATTGTGCATTTGCATCAGGAGAAAGAGCAATACCTACGTCACCCATGGCCCCTGAACGCGCGTCTGGACTAATTCTCATGAAGGGAACAGCAGTAGTGATGGTATTATATTCAGCACCTGTTTTTTGTCCACCTGTCGTAGTTTGAGCATTTGAAGCTAAAGATAAATTTGCCAATAAAATACCAGCTGCAAACTTAAAAGTTTTGAAAGTCATGTATACGTTAATTTAATGAAGTAGATATTAGGCTATAGTTGCTTATTATAATTCTCAAAAGTTGGGCAAATATAATGAAAAAAAAACGATTTAGCGCAATTTTGAAAATGATGTATACGTTAATTTAATGAAGTAAATTTTTGGTTATATGTTGCTTATTATAATTCTCAAATGTCAGGCAACAATAATGATAAAGAACGATTTAGCGCAGTAAAACCAATTTTTGAAGCTTGCTATCACTATATCCAGTTTGAGATTTTATGGATAACTTATAAATATATACACCCTTTCCTAGTTTATCTCCAAATTCATCTAAGCCATCCCATTCAATACTATCGGACCTTGTGCCAGGCGTATTAATCATAGTTCGAATTGACTTAACCTGTTTTCCACCTATCGTATAAATATTGACACCTACATACAAATTTTGATTAGGCAAATTATGTTCAAACATGAACTTTGTTTTTGTGGTAAAAGGATTTGGATAATTATATACCTGAGCCAGTTTTCCTGCTGCAGTACTAACAACAACAAAATCTAATTTTGCTTCTGCAGAATTATTAAAAATGTCCCATGCCTTGATTGTTATACTATGCTGACCTTCTGACAAATTAGAAATTGGGAATTTGACTGTCCCCGAACGATAATCGTCTAATTCCGCTTCAAAAAAATTGTTTAACACATAGGTATTCTGAGAATTTCCATCTAAAACAGCCGTAATATCATGGCCAATAGAATTGCCTGTATAATTAATGCCATTGTCATCAGATAATTTAATGTAAAGGGTTGAATTTTTAGTGGTAATACCTCCATTCACAAATTTCTCATCATTCATAAAGGGCTTAATCACTGGGCCTGCATTATCTGTATTTGCATTACCCGAACTACCTCCAATATAAATTTGCGTATCGAACCCATTTGCATCTTCCATCCCATTATCCGCGTAATAACTAATTTTACCTTTAGCAATTTCATAATTAATATCTTTAGGAACAACAAAAGTGAAAGAAAATTTACCATCCTTGACAGTCGCTTTTCCCTTGTAAATAATACTATTCTGCACAAAATATTCAGCCTTGATGCTTTTGGCATCATTCTTCAAGGTACTTAATTTTCTAGGTTTATCAAAGATTGTAGGATATACTACGCCATTAAAACTTGACAATAACTGACCATTCTTATCAGCAACATGGCCTGTAATCGTATACTTTTTCAAGGCTTTCAAAGTATCTGTATATTGCGTTACTGACATACCATTCACACTATCTGTAAATAGCTGATGTGCTGGAAAAGCGAGTGGCAAAGCAGGATCTCCTAGTAAAGCAAATTTTCTAAAATTAGCAGCAGTGCTAGCATCAATCGGACTATTATACCTTTTATTCTTAGAAATTCTGTAAGCATCCCCTAAAGTTGGAAAATTACCATCGCTCAACCTTTTAAAACCTGATTTTATATAGTTCATGTTCATGATCCAATTTTGATCAGCATACACAAGTTGAGTCGTCGTCATCAAAGCTATGGCCCCCCCTTCCCCATTGAGTATCAAATTTTCTCCTGCCGAAACTTTAGCCGGATTATCAAAAGGTGCAAAATCACAGGTTGCAGTAATAAACAAAGGCAATCGATTTCTGTTTTTTAAACCATTAATATCGTCCATCGTAAAAATTCTCTCTTCACACCAGCTGCTTGGGCCTCCATGACCATTATAATTCATTAGAAATGTTCCATTAAACAATTGATCATTGACCGCTTTGTTGGCGTCAGGCGTCCTTGGTCCAGCTGGGGTTGATTGTTGAATAAATCCATCTACATAAATTTTTGCATTATTATAGGCAGGCAGTGAATCCGAAATGGCTTTAGACATATCCTCTGCATCGCTAAAATGGTTGTTATAATCTTCATCATCTGCGTTAAACGTCATTGTATTTTTCCAAGAACCAAATGATGCAGGACTATCATATCGTATAATTTTATTCACCACTTCTGTAGCTTGTGACGCTGAGTTTACTGGCAATCTACCTACACCAATATCCAACATGTTTATTTGAGATCCGCCAAAAATATTAGGATCCTCGCTATCATCTAAGAAACCAAAAAAATCGTCAGTACAATACCCTGTAATTTTACTAATGCTTTCATTGGTTTCTGATACGGGTACCAAATTTGTATTATTACTCAACCTATCTTTATAATCGTACGAGCCATCCCCCATCAACAAAAGATATTTTGGCATATCATTTAAACTCGACTTGTCATAAAGCATTTTTACAAAATCTCTTAAAGCAGAAATGTCTTGAGTTCCTGAAGAAAACTCATTATAAATTTCTTGCGGTGTCACTACTTTATAACGATAATTTCTTTTTGATTGATGATGTAAGGCAAGTCTTTCAGCTTCTGACTTCATTAATGGATTAGAAATAATTATATAATCAATACTTGACAAAGCATGTAGGTCTTGGTTCTCAATTTTCTCAATGTAAGCAGGGGTTTCGAATACAGTTCCATCGTAAGCAATAAAACGATGTAATGTAGAAGCATCTTGTTTAAAATTTAATTGATTGCCATTCAATACTGACTGAATTCCAATTGGAGACAATGGATCGGTGATATCCCAAATTTGTGTGTTTGCGTTCGCAGATTGAAGTTGATATGTAGCAACTTTATTCTGTCCAACAGAATTCCAATCTGCAAAATTTAAATACCCATTGAAAACTAAATTTCTTCTGGCATTAATTTCAATATAGTCTAAAAATCCAGCTGCTGCACTGCTGCCTTTGGCAAATGAAAAATTAAGGGTTAATGGATTGGCAGAAGTTAGCATAGAAGTACTTTCATTCATCACTTCAATAACTGGCTTATTATATTCTTCAACATTTGGAAACGGAGAATACTGCAAGTTTTGAAGAGGCTGACCATTTGCAGTAATATTCATCGAAGAAAATCCAGAGTTAGACACACCACCAGTAACAGTGGTAATATTAATGGGTGTTGTTGGGTCATAATCTGGAATGGAAAAACTAAAAGTTCGATTCAAATATCTACCAGGAATATCATTAAACTCATCGCCCCACCACCTTTTTCCAAAACGTCCAAGATTCACTGAATCTTTCTCATAAAAAACAAACTCATTGAAGCTATTTACATTCACATTCGAAATTCCTGTAGGATTAATTATTTGAATTCTTTTTCCTGCACCTTTATCAAAATTTAAAAAGTAGTGACTTGTTTCACTATACAAATTATAGATGTGAGAGAACTTTTTATTTAAGGAATCTTTCAGTATGGTATGCGGTCCTTCGGCATAAAATAAGATGTAATCACCTTCATTAAATTGATTATCACTTCCCAGTTGAAGTTGAATTGGATTCTCTACTAAATCATCAACTCTCAGATCTGCATTACTTTCTGACAGCATTTGTCCACCATTACCATATAGCCTAATATTTGCTGTATTAATATTTTCTGGAATTATCTTTAATTTACTTTTAATGAAATTGTAATCAATTTTATATAAACCTTGTTTAGATAAGGAAATTTTATACCAATCTCCTGTGGCTAAAACTGAATGCGCTGCATACACTCTATTTCCCGTTGTTTTATTTGAACCTGTATTTGTTTCATTCAATTGAAGTTGATAATTCTTCAATAGTTGAATTTGTCCGTTAGCATTTTTGATATATCGTGGAATTGAAATAATTGCAACAGGCTTCTTTCTTTCCATAGCAATTTGAACTATTGGATCAAATGAGCTTGGGAATTGAAAATTTGCTGGGAATAAATTTGATGAAATTGATTGTACATCTATATTCGTAAGTGTTACTTCTGGCAATGCAAAACGAACCAAGGGCTTAATTTCTTGATACCAGATATGCTGTGTATCCACCTTTTCTGTTATAAGCTGAGTAGTTTGAAGTTGCAAGTCTTTACGTTTCGCTTCTGAAGAAATTCTTTCTTGTGCAAAAAGAATCACACTTGTAAATAAATTTAAGAAGGAAAAAGTCAATACAGTTTTCATATTCAAATTAATAGGCGTTTTTCAAAGTTAAGTAAATTCGATCTTTACTTATTACTTAATTTAAATTAATTAAGATAAATAAAACGCTAAAGAATTAAAGTTATTGCCCTATTCTTCAACTATTTCAGTCGGATTAATAGTAAGTTTAATTTTTTGCAGACGCAGTTTGTCTAGCTGAATTACGGTGAAATCAAAATTTTCAAAACTAACAACTTCGTTCTGAGCGGGAAATTTTCCTGCAATTTCCAATACCATGCCTGCCAAGGAATCGCTTTCTCCTCTTACTTCTTCAAATTTTTCAGCAGGAACTCCAATTATACGGCAAACATCATTAATTAATGTTTTCCCTTCGAACAAAAAGTTTTGGTCATCAATTTTTTTAGAATCTAATTCATCTTCATCAAACTCATCTTTAATTTCCCCAATAATTTCTTCCATGATATCTTCTAAGGTCAGCATGCCAGCAGTGCCTCCAAATTCATCCACTACAATGGCCATGTGATTTCTTTTTTGCTGAAATTCCTTTAAGAGATCTTCAATTAATTTGCTTTCGTGAACAAAATAAGTTGGCCTTACGAGATTATGCCAATCTGGATGCGTTTCATCTAGGTAGGCAAGTAAATCTTTGGCATAGAGTATTCCTTTAATTTCGTCTAAAGATTCGCTATATACAGGCAATCTTGAAAATCCAGTTTCTAAAACTTGAGCTTTCACTTGCTCAAAATCCCATGAATAATCTAATCCTGAAATATCTAACCTAGTTTTCATGATTTGCTTAGCGGTGATTTCACTAAATTTCAAAATTCCTTTAAAAATATTCACTTCTTCTTTAGTCGCAGAATGCCCTACAGTCAAGGCAATGGCATGCTCAACATCTTCATTGCTAATTTCACTCATTCGTGATTTACTTGACAATCTGCGTTCAATAAAACCAGTGGAATTAACTAAAAAGCTGCTGAGTGGACGAAATATTTTATCAAGGAACTTAATAAATGGCGCGGTAAACAAACTGAGTTTTAAATTGTTCTGCGTAGCATATACTTTGGGTAATACCTCACCAAAAAGTACTAATAAAAAAGTAACTAAAACAACTTGAATGATAATGTTGAGTAAGGCATATAGACCATCAGATAAATTTGGAAATAATTTCGATAAATCAAATAGGCTATTAAACAACAGGTTGGTACTAATGATCACGCCAATGCTTAAAAAATTATTGCCAATCAATAAGGTAGCCAATAATCGTTTAGGCTGTTCGATTAAATTTAAAATTGTTTTGTACCCATCATCCTCTCGTTGCTTAATATAATTAATGTCCTTAGCAGATAACGAAAAAAAGGCTACCTCAGAACCTGCAATAAGCGCAGTTAGAACCAGTAAAAACAGTATGAGTATTCCTAAAATAATGTGCGCATTTGTACTAAGGTGTTGTACTTGCAATAAAAAATGAGGCGCATAAAAATTTACCGAATCAGGGTCCAAGTTGAAGATTTTTTGTGAACAATAATGAAATACTTCCTGCGAAGTGAGATCATTTATAGGGACAAATATAACTAAAATGGCAATTCATCAGTCAAATCTTTGTTCGTTGAAGGCAATATATCATCCATATGAAGGCCATGGGTATGAATATCTACTTCTTCAGACATTGTTTTCATTTCTGACGACTTTTTATCTAGCATGACCAAATTTGAAGCTATTATTTCTGTCATAAACCTTCGGTTCTTGTCTTTATCTTCCCATGATCTTGTTCTTAAAGCACCTTCAATGTGCACTAAACTACCTTTGTGAAGATATTTAAAAGCTAATTCTGCCAAACCTCGCCATAAAACAATATTGTGCCATTCCGTCTGAGGAATCGTATTGCCTTTCTTATCTTTAAAAGTTTCTGTAGTGGCCAATGGAAACTTAGCGACTGGAATATTTCCTTCTACATATTGAATTTCGGGATCTTTTCCCAAATTGCCAATTAAAAAGACATGGTTTACTCCTCGCATGACGTGTAAATTTGTTTCAAAAATTATCAAAGGCAAACTAAAGATAATGATAATTCTTAAAAAAAGTCATCATTAACTTTGGAAATGCATAATCTTTAATTTGAGATTTCTTAATCTTTATCAAACTTGATTCCTTAATTTCCAATCGATTAAAGGTATGAATTATAAAAAAATGACCAGTAATTCTCTGATGAGTGAGCAATTGAGAAATAACAATTGGTTGTTGAAAAGGGAAGCTTGTAATGTAGGCTGGCTTCTTCATTTCTTCGTTCATTTCTACTGAAGGAAAGGTATATAAATCTTGCCAAATATCTTTCTCAAGACGCTTTGTAATATAAAAATATGCACCCTCCTCTAGCACAAAAAATTGGAAAGCTCTTTCTAAAACTTTCCTTTTTACTTTCTTAAAAGGGAACTGTTTTATGGCTTTATGCTTAAATGCTTGGCAATTTTTTTGTAATGGACAATCAGTACAAGCTGGATTTTGTGGTTTACAAATTTCAGCTCCTAAATCCATGATAGCCTGATTATACTCAGCTGCATATTTTTTAGATAATAATTGAGCAGCTTTTGAAGCAAATACTTTTTTTCCTGCGCTACTTTGTGGGTCTTGATCAAGCGAAAAATATCTACTTAGAACTCTTATCACATTTCCATCAACAACCGCGTAGGGCAAATCAAAGGCAAAGGATGCTATGGCCGCTGCGGTATAATCACCAATTCCCTTTAATTCACGAATTTGTTGATATTGATGAGGAAAAACTCCATGATAGTTATCAACAATAAATTTAGCTGTATACAGCATGTTTCGACACCGATTATAATAGCCTAATCCTTGCCATAAAGTAAATAGTTCTTGTTCATTTGCCTTAGCCAAATGCTTTATACTTGGGTATTTAGCGCTGATTGTCTTATAATATTTAAGCCCCTGATCGACTCGAGTTTGTTGCAAAATTATTTCACTTAGCCAAATCTTATAAGGGTCGCGAATACCCTTCCAAGGCATCTCTCTTTGATTATTTTTCCGATTCCATTGGAGTAATTGCCTTGTAAACACTTAATTATCAATACTTTAATGAGTTATTCACATAAAAAAATGTGAGATACCTTGCGAAATTAGCAAAATTTACGTTACTTCGCTCAAAGTTTACATCACCTAATATAACACTACAGTGAAAAAAGCAGATTTAATTAACCTGATTGCAGAGCAAACCGGCGTACCTAAGGTAGACGTGTTAGTTTCGTTAGAAAGTTTTTTTACAAACGTAAAACAAACTTTAACTGATGGAGAAAATATTTATATCCGAGGGTTCGGTAGTTTTATTACCAAAAAGCGTGCCGCAAAAGTTGGACGCAACATAAAAAAGAATACCTCAGTGTATATTCCAGAACATTTTATCCCGGCATTCAAGCCTGCAAAGGAATTCATGGATGAGGTTAAAAAGATTACAACTTCTAACATTGAAGTTGTTCATCAAGATAAAGAATAACCCACGCTAACTATTTGTGCATAGAAACCAATATTTTCTCCTTTCGGCCGCCATACTTTTATTCGCTGGACTTTACTTTTTTGGGAATACAAAAGGTGAAAAAAAAACCAAAGAACCTACTCAATCGGCAGGTCATGAATCTCCTCCAATGGCTGGGCCTATGTCTAATATTGAACCAATCAATATGGACACCTTCATACAAAAGGCAACTTCCTCTTTAACTGAAACTGAAAATTCTAAGTTCAATTCGCTTCAAGAATTGGCTTCTAAAGAGCCTTCAGCAATACATTTTAAAGATTTGGCAGAATTTTGGGAAGCAAAAAAACAGATAACCATAGCAGCCAATTATTATAAAAAGGCAGCATTTTTGGAAAATACAGAAAAAAGTATCACCTTCGCAGGAAATTTACTAATGGCTGTAATGCAAAAAACAGAAGAGCCTGCAGTAAAAAAGTGGCAGTCACTTGAAGCTATTGAATGTTTCAACAAAGCATTAGAACTCAATGGTGAAAATACTGACACGAAAGTTGCCTTAGCCACTTGCTACACAGAAGGAACAGGAGAAACCATGAAAGGTGTAACTCTACTTCGTGAAGTGACACAAAAAGACAGCAATAACGTCCCTGCAAATTTATTACTGGGAAAGTTAGCCATCCAATCTGGTCAGTTGGACAAGGCCATTCGACGACTAGAATTAGTTCTTACAATACAACCAAAGAATACAGAAGCGATGTATTTTCTAGCTGAAGCATATAAAAATAAAGGAGACAAGCCAAAAGCCATTTCCTTACTTGAAAATTGCAAACGCATAGTCAATAGTCCTGAATTTTCTAAGGAAATAGATCAGTATATAAACTCTTTTAAATAAACTTATTTTTAATAACAAAAAACATTTTTAATCATGCCTTGCGGAAAAAAACGTAAACGTCATAAAATTGCAACCCATAAACGTAAAAAACGTTTAAGAAAGAATCGTCATAAAAAGAAATAGTTGATTCCCTCAACAAACTCTCTCAGAAAAGATACTTTATGCTAAATAAAGTATCCTTTTCTTGTGTACGTGTGTGATTATTATTGTAAGAAACCCTTCTTGCTTTGAACAAAGAACTTGTCATTCAATCGTCAGAAGCCGGTATCGAAATTGCCCTCCTAGAAGATAAAAAGTTAGTAGAACTACACTATGATAATTCAGGTGGTCATTTCAATGTTGGTGATTTATACCTAGGTAAGATCAAAAAAATCATGCCTGGCTTAAATGCTGTATTCGTAGATATTGGCCATGAAAAAGATGCCTTTTTACACTATACGGACCTAAGCCCCTATTTCAAAAGTTTATTGAAATATACAGACATGTCTATTCAAGACAAATCTTCTTCATCTTTTGATTTTTCGAAATTTACCTTAGAACCTGAAATTGTAAAAACAGGTATGATGACTGAAGTCATTCAAGGTAAACCCAATATTTTAGTTCAGATATTAAAAGAACCTATTTCATCTAAAGGTCCAAGAATTAGTTGTGAAATATCTTTGCCGGGAAGATTTATTGTCGTAACCCCGTTTAATAATTTCGTGAATGTTTCACGCAAGATACATTCAACGGAAGAGAGAAAAAGATTACAAAGAATTATTGAAAGCATTAAGCCCAATAATTTTGGTGTCATTGTTCGAACAGCAGCTGAAGGACAGTCTACTGCCGAATTGCACAAAGATTTATTGATGATCATTGAAGCTTGGAAAGCCATTCAATTTAATTTAAAAGGTGCCAAACCTCCTTTTAAAGTTTTAAGCGAACAAAATAAAACAACTTCTTTACTCAGAGATTTACTCAATAAAGATTTTAATAAAATTATCGCGAATGATAGTGCTATTGTCAAAGATGCCCGAGAGTATATCCTAAATGTAGCCCCTGGAAGAGAGCATATTGTATCTCAATTCCCTAATGGAAATTCTATTTTTGATGGATTAGGTATTTCTAAACAAGTGAAAGCTTCTTTTGGCAAAACAGTGATGCTTGATAGTGGCGGCTATTTAATTATCGAACATACAGAGGCCTTACACGTAATTGATGTGAATAGTGGTCACAAATTTTCAAATGATAATCAAGAGGAAACTGCCTTTCAAACGAATACGGAAGCTGCTAAGGAAATAGCCAGACAATTGAGATTGAGAGATATTGGAGGTATCATCATAGTTGATTTTATCGACATGAAAAACCCCGAATATCGAAAGAATATTGCCAGCATTGTAGAAGATCTTATGGCAACTGATAGAGCTAAACACAGCGTACTGCCCTTAACAAAATTTGGCTTACTACAAATCACGCGACAACGACTTCGTCCTGAAATAAAAATTTCTACTGGAGAAACTTGTCCGAGCTGTGAGGGCACAGGCAAAGTTCGTTCGTCTCAGTTGCTTTTAGATGATATAGAGAAACACATCAAATACCTTAAAGCGAATTTAAGTACACAATTAGAATTGCATGTACACCCTATTCTGAAGTCACATCTTACTAAAGGCTTACTGTGGAATTCATTATTCAACCGTTGGAAAAAAGCTTATGGTGCTTTTAAAATTGTTGAAGATGAAGGATTCGAATTTATCCAATACAAATTTTTTGATGCAAGTAGCGGTGAAGAAATCAAATTTTAAGTAGTGTAATTATTGTTGATTAGGCATAGTGATTGATAATACATTATATTTTTTAAAGTTGGTGGTACTTTTTTTTCTAGAACTATTTAGCCATTGAGTTACAATATTCGATGAGTTATAACACAGAGTGTCACAGAGAGAATACAACACAGAGGTGCACAGAGGGGGCATCGTACTCATTTAATCTGAAGCTCTTCATGACAAACCCGAACATATAAAATTATCTAAGGCTTACAATCTAATTTTTAATTGCCCTCCTATATAATGAATGAATAATCAAAATCATCATAAAGATTGAAGGTAATATAATTGAAGAAAATATTAAGATCGTTTCATTTCCTAAATCTTCACCAGTATACATTTCTGTTCCTCGAACTTTCCTTATTGATTCAATAATTCTTGTAGTAAAAGGATTTTTTTTGGAAATAAATATCAACCCCAATACTAAGGAAATTAATGAATAAACAATTAGAAGATATAAAATATTATATAGTTTAGATTTCATTCTTTAGTATTAAACATTCTGATCAACAATAATTATTTATTCCCCGCTCTCTTCAGTTTGCAACTCAAGAGCTTCATCATTATTTCCAATTTTATTCATCATTTGCAAGAAACTAAAATAAGAATTTAATTTCTAACAACCCTTCCTGATTCGTTAGATAATCTATTGCACTGTTATTCAAGAAATCCTCTTCCTTTTCTAATATGTCTGCCTTAACAAAATTGCAAGGACATAATCCGTCTTCTGACATGTAAAATTCTCAGTTATTAATTCTTTCAACTGAATATCTTGAGTTGCAAACTCAAGATAGCACTAAATGGCAAAGCTACTGATAGTGGAGATAGCGGAGAATGAATCAGTTAACAAAATCTCACAAAAGATGTTTTTCCCACATTTCACTTTTCCCTCGTTTCTTATAAATTATAAGTATTCTTCGATAGTTAACCAAGTAATCTCCGGATCGTAATCTATTCATAATTTCCTTCTTTTGATTATCATCTATTTTTATTAGCCTATTCCTAATAATATCATTGAATATGCAGATATACTTTATGTTTTTATAACTGACATAGTACTCGTAATGTTCATATTCTTGAAATTCATGCAAGTTTTTCATACAACTAATTGAAATTTCGAATTGAGATTTAGATAAATATTTTATATTTAAAATTCTAATTGTATTCGGTTCATCGTTTGGTTCAATTCGATTAAAATCTAAAATACTGGTATCTAATATCGCATTTAACTTTTGCTCGAAGGAGCCTTTTTTAGCTCTTGAAAAAGTTTGAAATGAGCAACTAATAATTAAAAATAAAGCAAATAAATTCTTCATAAATATTTCAAGATTTTAATAAATACTCCACTGTTTAATCTTTACAATCTCGAAACCTTTTCGATAAATTTGAAACCCTTTTCTAAAATTATCTTTAGCATTCATCCTCTAATTAATTAAACATAAATATAATCTTCCTTTCCCAATTTCTTTAAAACTTTTCCATGCATATTAGCTATAAACAATAAACTTGCTTGCGAGACAAAAGTTTTAACCCTGCGCCAGCCACAATGGTTAAAATACACCCAAGCTAGCGCTACCTTATAACTCCACACATGCTTTTACACGCATGCCAAGTGGCAACGATTGCAACGGAAACCCCGCATTCCGAGAGGCTTCTCGAAATAACATTATACTAGATACTTATTAGCCGATTCGGAAGTGGAGTTGCAGTGAAAAGCGTGTCCGCCACCCAAAAAAAATATTTTCCATTACATGAACTTACATCATCTGAAATAAGGTCAATGCATTTTGTGTAGTTTGCTGGCTTACTTCTTCTACACTCATTTGCTTTAACTCAGCTAATTTTTCTGCAATAATTTTCACATAACTACTTTCATTTCTCTTGCCTCTAAAAGGTACAGGTGTTAAGTAGGGCGCATCGGTCTCCAAAACCAAATGCTTCAAATCAATTTGTTGTACTACTTCTTGCAGTCCAGCTTTTTTATAAGTTAATACACCTCCTATCCCCAAATAAAATCCCATGCCAATAATTTGTTGGGCTGTTTCATAACTCCCACTAAAGCAATGAAACACGCCCTTTACACCTTGACTCACATACTCGCTTACAATATCCAGTGTGTCCTTAGTGGCTTCGCGCGTATGTATCACAATCGGAATCTGATAGTGTATCGACCATTCTATTTGCTGACGAAAGGCGAGCTGTTGCTCTTTGGCAAATGTCTTGTCCCAATAATAATCCAAGCCTATTTCACCCACCGCACAAAATTTTCTTTTCTCTAACCATTCTTGCGCTACACGAAGTTCTTCCTGATAATTTTCTTTGATATAAC
>JAGNOY010000164.1 GCA_017989935.1 Chitinophagaceae bacterium | reverse complement strand
GGGGGTGGTCAATTTAATTATGGTGTTTATGGCGCTGCAAATAATGCCGGCGCGAGCTTAAATAGTTATGCAGGCTTTTTTAATGGCAAGGTAAATATCAATGGTACACTCAATGTGTTGGGTACTTTAACCAAAGGCAGCGGCACTTTCAAAATAGACCACCCTTTAGATCCTGAAAACAAATACCTCTATCACAGCTTTGTTGAAAGTCCGGATATGATGAATATATACAATGGAAATTGCTACACAGATGCCAATGGAAAAGCGATTGTAAGTTTACCCGATTATTTCGAAGCCCTCAATAAAGACTTTCGTTATCAATTAACGGCTATTGGTGGACCAGCACAAATATGGATTGCCGAAAAAATTCAAGGCAATCAATTTACCATCCAATCGGATAAGCCACATACAGAAATTAGTTGGCAAGTTACGGGTATCAGAAACGATGCTTATGCCGAAGCTCATCGCATTGTGCCTGAAGTGGAGAAAGAAAAAGAAAACCAAGGAAAATACTTGTATCCATTAGAAGCGGGCCAAGCAGCAAGTAAAGCTATCAGTCCCAAAGCCCCATCAACAAAAGCTTCGAAGTAATTTTATAAAGTATTTAATTAATTGTTTGTTTTTAATGTCCTTCGCAGGTTAATTTTGCGCCACAATAAAACAATTATGTCAAATATTACATTTACAATGATCAAGCCTGATGCAGTAAAAGCAGGACACATCGGGAACATTTTAGCACACATCAACAAAGCTGGATTTAGAATTAAAGCGATGAAAATGACTAAACTTTCATTAGAAAGTGCTGGCCGTTTTTATGAGGTGCATAAGGAGCGCCCTTTTTATGGTGAATTATGCGAGTTCATGAGCAGTGGCCATATCGTGGCTGCTATTCTTGAAAAAGATAACGCTATCGCCGATTTCAGAACATTAATTGGCGCTACAGATCCTGCTAAGGCAGACGAAGGAACCATTAGAAAATTATATGCCACTAGCATGGGTGAAAATGCAGTACACGGAAGTGATAGCGACGAAAATGCCCTTATTGAAGGAAGCTTTTTCTTTGCCGGTTTAGAGCAGTTTTAATCCAATTCATTTAAATAGTAAAATGGTTGTCAATTGGCAACCATTTTTTTTGCTCCCGATTTTCTTTCGTAAGACCTAATGTATAAGTTCGGGAGCCCTGCACCCTTCGGGCTTTAGGCCAAAAATGATTTTTGAGTCAATGTAGAAAGTGGTGATGCTTTTGCAACTTCAGGATAGTCAAATGCCCGCTAGGGTGCCGGGTCCCCGCCTATAAACAATCGGTCACTACAAACTTAGTCGGGGGCAATATCTACCTACATTTTAAACGCATTCTCTACTAAGGCTTTTTGCTCTTCGGCATGCTTTTTCGCATAGCCAGTTGCAGTAGAAGCGCTTGCCGTTCGACATAGATAACCTAGTTTGAACACTTGTTCATCTAAATTCATTTTCAAGAATGAAGCTGCACCCATGTTACGTGGTTCTTCCTGAACCCATACCCATTGCGCGCCTTTATACTTAGCTTGATACATGTCTTTCAATTGATTCAAAGGCAAAGGATGTATCTGCTCTAAACGAAGTATGGCGATATCTTGTCGGTTCTGACTTGTTTTGTACTCTAACAAATCGTAGTAAATTTTACCGCTACATAACAACACTCTCTTGATGCTGCGAGCATCTGAAACCGAGGCATCATCGATCAATTCTTTGAAACCACCTTGGGTAAATTCGCTGACCTTGCTGAAGGCTTTGTTCAACCTTAAATTTCCTTTAGGTGAAAAATTAATCATGGGTTTGCGGAATTCGAAATAGACTTGTCGACGCAAGGCATGAAATAAATTCGCAGCCGTAGTGCAATTAGTAATGATCATATTGTTCTCGGCACATAATTGCAAAAACCTTTCCATACGCGCACTTGAATGTTCAGGGCCCTGCCCTTCGTATCCATGAGGCAGCAACATCACCATGCCATTCATCTTGCCCCATTTGGTTTCGGCACTACATAAAAACTGATCGATGATGGTTTGTGCGCCATTGCAGAAATCGCCAAACTGCGCTTCCCAAATGGTTAAGGTATTCGGATTAGCCATGGCATATCCATATTCGAAGCCAAGCACCCCATACTCACTCAAGAGTGAATTATATATTCTAAAGGTTCCTTGTTGATCGCTTAATTTGCTTAAACGATTATGTCGACTATTATTATTTTCGTCATACACGACGGCATGTCTATGTGAGAAAGTCCCTCTTTCTACATCCTGTCCGCTCATGCGTACATCTTTGCCTTCAACTAACAAACTACCATATGCAAGCAATTCGCCTGTTGCCCAATCTACTTCTTGATGTTCATTAAAGATTTTATTTTTTTCTTCTAAAATTTTGTGCACTTTTTTCAACGGAGTGAATCCTTCGGGAATTTTCATGAGGCCATCAAAAACCGTTTTAAAAGTATCGGGCGTAATGGCAGTCTCAGGTGATGCAGAAAAATCTGTTTCATTAGATCTTCTTAGCGCAGCCCAAGCCAACTCAGGTTCTTGATGGGTATAAGGCAAAGGCTTTTGTTTTACTTCATCTAATCTGTCTTGCAAATCAGACCAAAAGTTTTTTTCCATTTCAGTAGCAAGTGCTTCATTGACATCACCTTGCTTCACTAATTTTTCGCGATAAATTTCTCTAGGATTTAAATGCTTTTCGATCATTGCATATAATTCGGGTTGAGTGAATTTCGGATCATCCCCTTCGTTGTGTCCGTGTTTGCGGTAACAAACCATATCGATAAATACATCACGATTAAACCTCTGGCGGAATCTTAAGGCTAGTTCTGCCACCTTAACAACTGCTTCAGGATCATCACCATTGACATGAAATACGGGGGCTTGAACCATAGAAGCCACGCTGGTGCAGTAATCTGCACTTCTTGCATCATCGAAATTTGTGGTAAATCCTATTTGATTATTGATTACAAAATGAATGGTTCCTCCGGTATAATAACCACGTAAATCGCTCATTTGAAGCACTTCGTACACGATACCTTGACCGGCTACGGAAGCGTCTCCATGAATGAGTATAGGAAGAATTTTATCGAAATCACTTTGATACAATGTATCGGCTTTAGCTCTTGCGAAGCCTTCCACCAAAGGATTTACGGCTTCGAGATGAGAAGGATTAGGCATCAATTGTACATTGATCTTTTTTTGGTTTAAAGTCAACACATCGCTTTTAAACCCAAGGTGATATTTAACATCGCCACTGCCCATCGTTGTATCTGTGGGGCCATTGCCTTCGAATTCGGTAAAAATTTGTTCGTAGGTTTTCTGTAAGATATTGGCGAGGATATTTAATCGACCTCTATGTGCCATACCCATAACTACTTCTTGCACTTCGAATTCTGCTGCTTCTGAAATAATTGCATCGAGTGCCGCTATGGTGCTTTCGCCACCTTCTAAAGAAAATCTTTTTTGCCCGATAAATTTGGTGTGAAGAAATTTTTCGAAGATGACGCCTTGATTAAGTTTTTCGAGAATGCGGCTCTTTTTCTGAATGCTTATTTCAGACAACATCACCTTTTCAAATTCAGTTTCAACCCATTTGCAAATTGCTTCGTTGTTGATATACGTATATTCTATGCCTACTGTGGCAGTATAGATTTTTTTAAGATGGGCAATAATTTCTTTAAGTTTAAGCGCACCCATGTTGAAGAAATTCCCTGCTTGAAAAACCGTGTCTAGGTCTTGCTCAGTCAATCCGAAATGTTCAAGTTCTAAATTTGCTTTTCTATCTTTTCTTTTCCTGATTGGATTGGTATCACTAATTAAATGTCCTCGTTTGCGGTAAGCACGAATCAACTGATACACTGCAAATTCTTTTTGCAAATTTGAGCTTGGTGCAGCTAGATGATTATCTTGAAGCCCATTTGATGTTGCTTTTTCGACTTGTAAGGCTTGCCCATTGCTAACAGCATGCGACATAGCAAAATCGAATCCCTCGAAAAATTTCTTCATATCAGGATCCACACTTGTTGGGTCTTGTACAAAATCTTTATAAACTTCTTCGATATAACCTGGATGAGAATGAGTAACAAAAGAAAAGTCCTTCATGTGCTTTGATAATTTAACCTAGTCTTTTTGCAGACGTTGCGTATTTTTTATAAAATATTGAAATCGTGCTAAAATAAAACATTCTTAAAACCTTTGGACGATTTATGGCAAATAAATTATCTTATTGGGCATAAAATTGTAAGGCAAAGAAGGATTCTTGCTAGATTATTGAGATTTATTGGAAAATAATTAAGCTTTTTCTAAAAAATCTGTGTAGAAATAACAAACATTCACTATATTTGCGCCCTAAATTTCAATTAATGGCTAATCATAAAGCGACCAAAAAAGATACTCGCCAAGCAAATAAACGTAGAGAGAGAAATCGTTATCAAGGCAAAACAACTAGAAACGCAATGCGTGATCTAAGTGCATTGACTGTTGTTGACGAAGCAAAAGACAAATTACCTACAGTTATTGCTATGTTAGACAAATTAGCTAAGAGAAACGTTATTCATAAAAATAAAGCAGCCAACTTAAAATCTGCTTTAATGAAGAAGGTAAATAAACTAGGCACTGAAGTTGTTGAAGAAGTAAAGAAGAAAGCACCACGCAAGGCTGCTGTTAAAAAAGCTAAAGCAAAATAAGAGTTCCTTATACGATATTTAAACCTCCGATGTTGGTCGGAGGTTTTTTTTGTGCCCATTCAGATGGTGGCTTTTGATCCTCCAAAAAGAGATTCATTTCCTTTTCAGCTTGGTGTTATCTGCATCAAATCTTACGCAGTTTGTTGCTTGAAGATATTATCTTCAACAATGATTTGCAGCAAGTTGGCATCAGTGATTTGTGATCCGTATTTATTTGCCTTTAATGGAATGATCTCAGAGAATCATTGATAACTTGACTAAAAAAAAGCCTCTGAAAATTCAGAGGCTTGAAATAAGATCATTGTATTTGTTTAGCGCAATACACCACGACTAATGACGATCCGTTGAACTTCACTAGTTCCTTCGTAAATCTGGGTGATTTTAGCATCACGCATTAATCTTTCAACATGGAATTCTTTTACATACCCATAACCACCGTGTATTTGAACGGCTTCAGTAGTCACACTTTGGGCAATTTCAGAAGCATATAATTTTGCCATCGCAGAGGCCATGTCATAATTTAAATGCTGATCTTTTAACCAAGCGGCTTTAAAACAAAGTAATCTAGCCCCTTCTATTTGCGTAGCCATATCAGCTAATTTAAATTGAATGGCTTGATGATTCATGATTTCTGTACCAAATGCTTTTCTTTCTTTGGCATATTTTAAGGCTAATTCATAAGCACCGCTTGCAATACCTAAGGCTTGAGAAGCAATGCCAATTCGGCCTCCACTTAAAACTTTCATAGCGAAAGTGAATCCAAAACCAT
>JAGNOY010000163.1 GCA_017989935.1 Chitinophagaceae bacterium | reverse complement strand
ATACCATTGAGCTTAATAAGAATAACTATGATTATCCGTAAAGATCCCCTCTTGTTTTTCCACTTTTGCCATGACGCAAAAGTTGAGCAAAAAGTCTAGGCTGAAGATTCTTGGCATAAAAATAATTTCATCTACACCACTTTTATCCAAACTCACACATCAAGACATTCGCCATATAGCAACATTCGCTTGTGTTCAAACAACGGATAAAAATTTGGCTTCGATTTCAATATTTTTAGCTGCCTCGAATCTTAGGCCGTATATTCTATGAAGATTTTTTGCAATATTTTGGTATTAGATAGATGACAACTGAGTTTATTAGTTTTATGGTAGCTTCGTGGATAATCATAAGAAAAACTAAACATTTACATCCTCATATAATCAGTTAATTTTACTGTGCAACATGTAAGCAACTTAATTAATTTTAGAATAAAATTCAATCATACAGGATATGATAAATAAAGCTTTTGTGTTTGGCAAATTCTTACCCTTTCATCAAGGACATCAAGCTATGATAGAATTTGCCTTGACTCAATGTAACAAACTCACAGTACTAATTTGTGCCAGCGATCACGAAAATTTACCAGCAGAAGAAAGAAAAAATTGGCTTGAAAAAACCTTTGATCAAGAGAATCAAATTGAAATACAAATTTTAAACTACAAAGAAAGCGAATTACCAAACACCTCTGAAACATCTGAAGAAGTGTCGAAAATTTGGGCAGCATTGTTCAAAAGTAAATTTCTTGATTATGACGCCTTGATCACTTCAGAGGAATACGGTAATCTTGTCGCAAAGTTTATGCAAATTCAACACATTCCGTTCGATTTGTCTAAGCAACTATTTCCTATTTCTGCTACATTGATTCGTGAAGATTTATTCACCTATTGGCATTATTTACCCGAAAGCGTAAAGCCTTCATTTGCAATAAAGATAGTAATGTTGGGAACAGAATCTACTGGCAAAACTACGCTCGCCGAACAACTTGCCAACCATTTTACTTGTAGCTTGGTTTTAGAAGCAGGAAGAGAATTAATCCCAGACTCTAAAGATTTCAACGTACAAGATTTGTACCTTGTTGCAACAGAACATGCCAAGAGAATAGATAAAAGTGTATTAGCCAATAGCCCATTAATTATGATTGATACTGATATTCACATCACCAAATCATACGGACAATTTATGTTCAAAAAAGATATTGAAATAAGTGATGACATCTATAAGTCTAATCGAGCCAACATTTATCTTTATTTGAATAATGATGTAGAATTCATACAAGATGGAACAAGATTAAGTGAATCAGAGAGGAATTTATTAGATCAATCTCACCGACATGTTTTACAAACTCATGGTATTCAATTTATAGAAATTCAAGGTAGTTGGAACGAAAGATTTTATAAGGCTGTTCAAGAAATAAATCAATTAATTCAAGCAAATTCAAGATTAGATTTCAGAATCAACGAATAAAGATATAAGTTATCCATTTTATACTGAATTACGAGCAACGGATTTAGGTCATGATTAAGCTGCGTTACATCTATTTACTATATCGATGCTGCCTTATTTCACCTTAAAAGAAAAATACTGTTGAGTAAAATAACTATATACCGCTACAAGTCCTGTAGTTAGCACTTTTGAAGGTGTTGCATACCATCCGAATCCTTCTACAAATAATTTGAGAAATAAATAATTTAGTCCAATACAACTTAAAACAGTCAAACCATATCTAAACAATTGTACCCTACCCCTTAATTCGGAATGAGAAAATACTACAAACTTGCTTAGGGTAAATCCCATCGGAAAACTGATAGCAAAAGAAACAATAAATGCAGCGATATGCGGTGCAATAACCAAATTCATTACATGAAGAGGTTGTTGATGAAAAACAAAATTGTAAGAAAGAAAATAAATTAAGATATCCGTGAAGGCAGTTGTTCCGCCACAAGCTAAATACTTAAAAGTGGTTAAAGGAATAAACTTAAGAAAATCGAAATAAAAAAACTCAATAAATGAATGAATAGCCTTTCTCAAAACGAAACAGTCGATTAATTAAAAGGAACGAAATGCAATTCTACCGTGTTGTCTGTTTTTCTAACCCAAAATTGTTTATTAAATAATTTAAGGATATTCCAATCTACTGTACTATCCTTATTGGTTACTGCATCCTTGGTGGTAATCGCAATTTTTCTATCATTATCATACAACAACCAAGTTCCATTAATAGTTCTTGCTTCTAAGGTCACTGGGTCGATAATTGTTTGAATATATTTTTTATTGCTATAAAATTGGTGTTTTTGCTTAGCCCAATAAGGATCTGAAGAAGCTTCGATGCCATTTACTTCGGCACTTTCTACTCGCCAATCGTTTGTAACACGAGCAGTCTTAGTGCGAAAGCTAATATTTGGACCTTCCTCATATTTTCGGCAAGAAGTAAACGCCAACACAATAAGGGAAAACATCAGTGAACTGAAAACAATATTTTTGATCATAATCTGTTGAATCAAGCCACTAAGATAAATAAATTTCTAATATATAGATAAAATTATTGAAATTTATACAGCTTACTTTGACTATGCCTCCAAATCTTAGTACATTTTACCTATACTGATTCCTTCTTTTCCAATTAGCACTTAATGTTGGAAGCGCTTGTAAAGGCTTAGTCAGCGCCTTATAAATATGCAAGGCAAACATGGATGCCATTTCAGCTTCATCCTTTGTGGTATCTGATAAATACTCAACCTTGAAATACTTTTCAATAAAATGTGTATCGTACTTCCCATCAACAAAAGCGGGTTGCTGTAAAGCCCATTTACCAAAAGGCAAGGTTGTTTCGATGCCATTAATTCGAAACTCAGCTATCGCCTTACTCAAACGTTCAATAGCTTCTGTCCTATCCTTACCCCATGCAATTAATTTACCAATCATCGGATCATAATAAATAGGAATCTCTGATCCTTGCTCATACCCATCATCAATACGAATGCCTGGCCCTTGTGGACGAATATATACATCTAAGGTGCCTGTATCTGGCATGAAATTATTCAAAGGATCTTCGGCACATAAACGAAGTTCTATGGCATGACCATTAATTTTCAGATCATCTTGCGTAAAAGTCAAACTTTCACCACGCGCTACTTTAATTTGTTCTTTCACTAAATCTAAGCCACTAATCATTTCAGATACACAATGCTCTACTTGCAACCTCGTATTCATTTCTAAGAAATAAAAATTCAAGTCATCGTCCACCAAAAATTCTACCGTACCAGCACCATAGTAGCCGCACGATTTAGCCACATTCACTGCACTCTCTCCCATAGCCTTTCTAATAGCTGGCGTCAAGCAAGATGATGGGGCTTCTTCTATAAGTTTTTGATGACGTCGTTGCACCGAACATTCTCTTTCAAACACATACACATAATTTCCATGCATATCGCCTAACACCTGAATTTCGATATGCTTAGGTGAGCCTACATATTTTTCAATAAATACACTATCATCATTAAATGAATTCAGAGCTTCGCTTTTCGCCGTTTGTAATTGTTCCTCTAATTCCTCCATCTTATGTACAATACGCATCCCTTTTCCACCACCACCTGCACTTGCTTTGATTAAGAGCGGAAAGCCTGTTTCGGCAGCAATGACCTTTGCTTCGGCCAAATCTTTTAAAGGAGTATCTGTTCCAGGAACCATCGGCACATTAAATTTCTTGGCCGATTGTTTAGCTGCAATTTTACTTCCCATGGTTTCTATTGAAAAGGCAGATGGACCAATGAAAGCAATACCTGAATTTCTACAAGCTTCGCTAAAAGCCGCATTCTCACTTAAAAATCCATATCCAGGATGTATACCTTCCGCCTTGCAAGCCAAAGCGACTTCAATAATTTTATCTGCCTTTAAATAAGATTGCGATGATGGTGCTTCTCCAATACAATAAGCCTCATCTGCAAATTTTACGAAAGGCATGTTTGCATCTACAGTGCTATACACAGCAACAGTTTTTATGCCCATCTCTTTGGCAGAACGCATTACACGTAAGGCAATTTCTCCACGATTCGCAATAAGTATTTTATTCATCTAAACATTCAAATTTGGTGAGCGAAGATAAGTGAAATGAGTTTTATTCTTAAAAATTTTACAACTGAATGTCTTCAGGGTTTGATGAATGCATTTTTTAGGGCGGCCCACAGGCTATCCGCTGCAAGTCCTCGCCTTCGTTCCTCAGCCTCCGGGCTTTTCGCTACTATCCTTGCCGCAATACAGCAATGTTTCTACTATAAAAAATATACTCGTTTACCTTCTTGTACTAAGCTTATTCTCATACAAACGATTAAAATATTGCTGCAAGTAAGCTTGTAAAATCGGTATTTGCTTTTTCTTGATTTGATCAAGTATGTTGGCTTGCTTCACAATAAGTAATGAATCATTTTCATGATGTGTATAGGCTTGAAGCATTTTATGTTGATTTACATCATACTGAATTAAATAATTTTCATCTATCAATTGAATAATATTCTCTGCATACCGATTTACCGTATACCGATAAGATGTTGTATCATAAAACGAATGACCAAAACTTAATACAGGCAAATTCATTTCACTCAAATCAGCAATCGTAGCTGGCAAATCCGTATGTTGAACAAGCTTGTTCTCTGTGCGCCCTTCAGGATTTTGCGGATCAAAAATAAAAATTGGAATATGGTAGTAAGAATAAAAATTGAATTGCTCAAATTCATTCTCCTTCGATACATGATCTCCAGTAAAAATAAAAATTGTATGCTGAAACCAAGGCTCTTTTTGAATTCGTTCAAAGTACTTTCTAAACGAATAATCTACATAAGAAATAGCTTGTTCATTTTGGGTATGATGAACCGTTGGAAATTTCCCTTGTAAAGAATCTGGTACTTTAAAAGGATAATGAGATGAAATGGTAAATAAGGTACTAAAAAATGGTTGTTTAAATTGTTGATTCAACGCTGCATAATGCTGTAGAAAAGGCTCATCAAAAATACCCCAAGTACCATCATGTTGATTCGTAGGAAATTCTTCGCCATTATAGTAGTGTTGTATCCCTAATAACTTTGTTCCTTTCTTAAAACCAAAATGATCTTCATTGGCGCCCATCGCAAAATGTGTACTATAACCTAATTTACCTAACTGAATGGCAATAGCATCTACTTGATGATTCGCATAAGCAGATCCAAAAAATGGTTGATTGATTAAGGAAGGCAAGCCAGATAGCATACTGCAAAGTCCTTGTGCTGATGTAATATTATTAGCAAATGCCTTTGTATACAAAGTACTGTGAGTAATCAACGAATCAAAAAAAGGTGTTGAAGGCTTCTGCTTATTGGTTGGATCAAGATAGGCATAAGAAAAGCTTTCTAAAATAAACAACATTACATTTTTTCTTTCTCCTTGAGAATTCGTGCTTGCAGTATAAAATACTGGTACACGTTGATCACATTCGTTCGAAGTAAAGTAATTCAAAGGCTTTACAT
>JAGNOY010000162.1 GCA_017989935.1 Chitinophagaceae bacterium | reverse complement strand
AGCCCGGATGCCGAGAGGCTTCACGAAACAGCATTTTAACTTAATCATTCTAGCCGATTCGGGGGAGGACTTGGAACGAATAGCCTGCCTGCCGCCCAAAAAACACAACGCTATTTAAATATATACTAAGATTTTTTACGCGAAACGATAGACATATAACCCGTTTCAATCATGCTAAAAATTACGTATTCGATCATGAGTACATATAAATCAGGCTTGTGTAATTGTTTTTTATAGGTAAAAAGTAAGATGGTAACCCCAACAATGCTCAAAAGGAATTTTAAAAATGTGCCTCCCATAACACCTCGTACAAATCGATTTGGATTTTCGTGCAATAAGGATCGTATACTAATTGTGAAAGAAAGCAGTGTGATACCTGCCATAAATGCTGTTCCAAGGAGCATGACATTTCTGGTTAAAGGACTATCATCTTTAGATAGAAAAAAAACAACGCCTACTATAAGTGCGGTTGTGATGGACCAAATTAAATAAAATTTACTTTTCATTTTTCTTACTCGAATCTAGGTATACTTTGTACAATAAGGAAATTAATGCCGCTAAGGGAAGGCAAATCGTGAAGATAGGAAATCGTAAATGCAGTTTTTTATCCAATTTAAATCCAATAAAAAAAGCTACGCCAAGCGTAGCAAATAATTGTGCGGCTAATCCTGCATACTTCAGTAACTCTTGGTTACGCATTCAATTCAACTGTATTCTTTACAGAAGATGCTTCCACCTTAGGTGCAGGTACTGCTTGTGGTGCAGGTGCTCCCATAGTGCAATTACCATTGAATTTCACTCCATTTTCAATCACTAATTTGCCAGTATTAATATCCCCATCAATTAATGCGGCGCCTTTTAAATAAAGAATATCAGCTATTTTTAACTTCCCTAATACGTGTCCAGCAATTTCTGCATTTTGACATATAATATCGCCATCAACTTTTCCTGAGGCAGAAATAATCACTCTTCCTTTTGAAGTAACAGTTCCTTTAACGGTGCCTTCAATTTTAATATCCCCTTCAATTTTTATTTGTCCCTCTAAGGAAGTCCCTTCTGAAATGGTTGTTAAAGATGAGGCTGTATGACTACTATGCATGGGCGCAGATGGTGCAGAAGCAGGTGTAACGGTGCTACTCACAGGTGGCACATAAGAAGGTGTATTGGATGTAGATTCTTTTGAATCTCTATTGCTAGAAAAAATAGACATAGTATTTAATAAATTTTGTGTACAAAAATAGGAGAATTAATTCCAGATTCAATCATTAAAGCGAATCTTTATTCACAGTTTCTTCAGTTTTAATTGTATCTTTTTTCTTGACTTTCAAATAATCATATTTCCCTGCTTTGTCAATTTTCAGGTCGTTCTGACGGTTGGCTAAATCTATTTCATTGGCCGAAAGTCGGTTGGTATCTTTAATCTGGGCAACTTTACCATTGGCAATGGTAATTAAATTATACAAATATTGCTCACGCTTCTGATTTATTAATTGCAAGGAATCAGCTAGCTTTTGAATTTTGAGCATCTTAGATCTGGATACATTTTGGCTATTTCCTGGTATATAATACTTCAATGGGGTGAATAAAATTATAGCGGAGAATAGAAGAAACATCCCAACAAATATGCTTGAAAAAAATATGTATACACTTTTTTTAGTGAGATGAATCACTGCAACTTCCTCTAAACTATCTTCATTGACAGCAATTAACTTGTAGGGAGCATTGACCGATTTGAAAAACCTTTTCAAAATCTGCAATAAACTCGTTCCTGATATTTTAATCATTTGGCATAAAATTAGTAGATTTACAACTCTATAAAATCATATTATCCAAATTTATAATAAATTTGAATTTTTAGCGTTGTTAAAATCTGTGAAGTTAAATTCAAATATACTTTTAATCATACTCATGTGTTTTTCTGTGTTTTCATCAGAAAACATTTTCGCGCAGAATAAATTTACCCAGAATGGTATTGACAGTGCAGCCATTCAAAATAGAGTCAATATGGAATATGCTCGAAGAGATAGTATGTTTAATGCTCTTCGTACTAAAAGAACCCAAGACAGTATAGCTCGTGAACTTCAAAAGCAGAAATTACAAGAATTTCGAGACAGCATGGCCAATGCGCGAATTAAAAAACGGATGGACGATAGCATCGCTCGTGTAAAAGCCAAACTTAAACTGATAGAGGACAAACGCCTAAAAGACAGCACCGACTTAGCTTTACGACAAAAAACAGCTGATAGTTTAGCTACATTAAAAGCCATTGAAGATAAAAAACGTCAAGAATTACAACGTATAAATGATAGCATAGCCCTTGTCAAACAAAAAACATCAGATAGTCTTCGAGATGCAAGAAATGCCTATAATGATAGCCTGAAAACTGTGAGAATGAAAGCTGCAGAAGAACGAAAGGCCCTTGATAAATATAAGAATAGCAAGCATTATGCAGATAGTGTAGCTGCAGCTAAAAAGCAAAAGAAGGAGGACCTAGCGGCAAGTAGAGCCCTTAAAAATGAAGAAATTAAAGCAGAACGAGATCGAATTTCTGATAGTATTAAAACTGTGAGACAACAATATAACGATAGTTTATCAACAGTTCGTGAAAGAATAAAAGACAGCACCAATACTGCTAGAGCCGCCGAAATAGACAAAATAAAAACTGAAAGGCAACGAGTAAATGATAGTTTAAAAATCGCAAGAGACGCTCGAATGGATAGTTTAAATGCCAAACGAAAAATTGTCAAAACAGCCCAAGAAGAAGAAATTAAAAAGAAGAAAAAGGACATTGGACTTAAAATAGACATGAGTGAAAAATTACATGACAAGAAAAAAGAAGAATGGACCAATGAAAAATTACTCAAAAGAAAATGGAGCATTCATAGAAGAATTTATCAAAATACTGTAACCCGATATAATTACTATTATAATGCCAACAGAAAATATAAAGAAGCTGTAAGAAATTTAAAAAAGAATCATAAAGATGATTACGCGAAAAGCATCTCATTATTTCCTTTTGATGTTGAAAAAGCCGGATCTTCTGCGGCCTCTGAAATGGATACAGTTATTAAAAAAGCCTCTTTTAGCACGCAAATACATGATCCTAGATCAAAGTGGTTCGACAATTTATTTTTCTTGATGGGTAAAGCCTCTTTTGTTAAAAATGATTTTGAAGGTGCCATAACCACCTTTCAGTTTATTGCCAATGAATATAAAGACAAGATTAAAAAAGATAAGAAAACTGAAAATACAACCGATGCGCCTTTAAGCTTAGCTACAGTAGATAATAGAAAAGGAATTCGAAAACTCAGGCACCATCCTATTCGTAATGAAGCCCTTGTTTGGCTGGCAAAATCTTATATCCACGCCGAACAATTTAGTGAAGCTCAATCATTGCTAGGTATACTCGAAAAAGACAAATTATTTCCAGCAAGAAATAAGACCGACTTGTTTTTGACTAAAGCTTATCTTGATCTTCAACAACAAAATAATCAAGAAGCAATTGCAGACTTAGAATCGGCCTTAAAATATAAAATGGCTCAAAGCCAACGTTCGCGTGCTGAATTCTTAGTAGCACAACTTTATGCGAATGAAAAAGATTTTGCAAAATCCACTTCGCATTACAAGCTTGCCTTAAATAAAAAGAATCAACCAGAAATGGATTTTTTCATAAAACTAAATATTGCCCAAAATGCCGCTCTTGGTGGAGGTGATAAATCTTATGCCATAAATCAACTTGAGAAAATAATTAACGACCCCAAGTTTGCAAAATTTAAAAGCCAGGCACTCAATGCACTTGCAGGTATAGAAAGCGATGAAAATCCTGAACAAGCGATCAAATATTTACTAAAAGCCATCAAAAATCCTGAGAATAAAGATCTCCGACAAAAAGCAATCTCTTTTGAAAGCTTAGGCAAAATTTATTACAAACAAAGCAAATACGCTTTGGCTAAAATGGCCTATGATAGTGCTTTCACGTATGGTAGTAATCCCCCACTAGAAAATCTTACAGAAATTAGTACAAGAAAAAATGTACTCACGGAAATTGTAAAGTATACAGGCCTGATTCAATCATCAGATTCCATGCTTGCGTTATCCTCTAAAAGCGACAAAGAACAAAAAGCAGCAGCCAAAAGAGAATTGGAAAAACTTAAAAATCAAGAAAAAGAACAAGTAGAAACCGTAACCCAAGTTGTTGCATTGCAACCAGTGGCAAAATCTAAATCTAATTGGTATTTTTATAATAATAACCTAACCCAAAAAGGTTCTTCAGATTTTAAACAAAAATGGGGCACAAGAAAACTAGAGGATAACTGGAGAAGAGCCTCAACCTCTCTATCAAATTTCGCCTCATCTAACAATTCAAACGAAGAAGACATTATAGACGACAAATCCACGGTCAATGGAGTTACCATAGCCTCATTACTTGCCAAATTACCTAAGACTCAAGCAGAAAAAGACGCCTTAGAATTTAAAACAATTGACGCCTATTATAATTTAGGTTTAATTTATTTTTCTCAACTTCAAGATTATAATAAATCTATAGAAGCGTTTACTACACTAAATCAAAAATATCCTTCTAATTTATTTAAAAAACAAGCCTATTATGGATTGTATGTCGATTATAACAAAATCAATAATAAACCTGAATCAGATAGATACAAAAAATTACTAGATGATGAATTTAAGAATTCTGAATTCGCTCTTTTAGCTAATAATCCAACCTATAAAGAAGATAAAAGTAAAGAACTTAAAGTGCTATTTGATCACTATGATTCAACCTATCAACATTATAAAAACGGGAAATACCAAGAAGCTCTTGCCTCAGTTTCCTACGCACAAACATCCTTCACAAATAATCCTATTCGTGCTAAATACGAATTAGTCGAAGCCATTAGCAATGCTGGTTTGAAAGAGATGATTAAATGCAAAACTGGGCTCGAAAAAATTATTTCAACCTACCCAAATAGCGAGGAACAAATCAGGGCTCAAGAAATTTTAAATTTTATAAATGCAGAGAATAAACCAATTGACTCTTTATCTTCAAATTCAAAAAATACATTAGGCGACACAAACGGCATGACGGATAGCATGAAAGCAGCTGAAGCCTACAAAGCCTTAGCCCATTCTGAAGGCAAGGGTGTATATATATATGAACCAAACAGCATGCATTATGTGATTATTTTCATCAAAAAATTAGATGGAAAAATGATGGCTCTAAAATCAGGGATTAGTGATTACAACTTACTTAAATATAATGTCGAAGGCTACACTACAGGTATGAATTTACTTACAGAAGGTCAGGGAATCATTAATATTCAGAAATTCAATAATAATGTGTTTGCCAAAAAATATTTAGGCAACATGGTAAATGAAAAATTGTTGTTTTCACAGTATGATAAAAAAGAATTTGAAATGGCCATCATTTCAGCTAAAAATTTCACCGAATTACTTAGCACCAGAGATATTTTAGGTTACATGAAATTTTATCGTCAGCGCTATCCTTAATGT
>JAGNOY010000161.1 GCA_017989935.1 Chitinophagaceae bacterium | reverse complement strand
ATATATAAATTTGCATTCGGGCATAAGCACCAAAAGACTGAATTTGACAATTGTTGAGTCCACTCAATATCTTCTCTACTGGTGCATGTGTTATGAACTAAAATTATTTTTTTGGCTTCAAGTAGATCTTCAAAATATGCATGTAGGGATGAAGTGGCTGTTGGCTTGAGCGATATGGGTTTTACTGTTGAAAATAAGGAAAATAATTGATTAAAATTCCCAGTTCCTTGCATAAACCATTCGTTCTCGGCCTCACATTCTTGGTTATGAATTGAAGTAATTTTATTCTTTTCAGATTCGACGATTAAATGTTTTAATGCTGGCCCTACAGAATATGGTGCATGCATCACTATACTTGAAGAGTGGTCGACATCAAAAGCTTTTTTTATTCGGCATGACTTTTCAAATCTTTCTGCAGCTTGATCATCATGCAATCCAACAGATTCAACAAAAGTATGGTAATGAAGATTTTTTATTTTTTTTACTGGCAAACTATCTAACGAATTAGAAATATCTCCTACCGCGACAATTCCTTGGCTTTTCATTTCATGTTCTGCAGCGCACATGGCCTGCAATTTTTCATCATCAGAAATTTCATGTCGGCGTTGTTGAATTTGCAGAATAAAATCAACTAATCCAGTATGCTCAGGGATGAGTGCTTTAAGATGTGAGAGTTCAATATGACAATGTGCATTAATCATTCCAGGCATTAAAAGCCCTGGAAAATATTGAATGGGCATTTGCGCTGTTTTGGGTAAAATATCTTGTACAACAAAATTGTCATCCATCACAATCACCCAATCTGCATCTAAAAATTTGTATCCATCAAAAATAAAATCTGCGCTAAAATATTGCATGGTGTAAAAATAACAAAGCCACTCGAAAGAGTGGCTTTGTAGAAAAAAATAAAACTAAAGATTAGTGAGCAATTGTCACTTTCTTAGTAATAGAACCTTCTGTTGTTTTTAAAGTTAAATTATAAATACCATTCACCAAATTCGATGTGTTGATAACATAACCTTGTTCTCCAACTAAGTTGTTTAATTGAGTATTGAAAACAACTTTACCTGTGATATCTGTCATGGAAATTGCCACATTACTTGATGTATTTAAAGTAAACTCTAAATTCACATAAGTGTTAGAAGGATTAGGATAAACATTTAAGTTAGCATTGTTTACTAAATCATTTACACTTGTTGGTACTAATCCTACCCATTTACCATTTTGAGCTTCACCACTTAAGGCACTTATTAATAATACATTTGCGCGTGACTTCCAAGTTGCCATACCAGCTGGTATAGTCCAATTGAAAGTATAAGAATAAGTGCTACCAGCTGTCATAGTGCCTGGCAAACTACCTGCAACACCATTAAACCCACCTGTAATATCTTTAGCTACGAAATCATAATACATTTTAGAAGCAGCAACAGGATCAGCTTCATTATCCCAATTAAAACCAGCACCCACTAAGTTAGGGGCAGCAGCTCCTGAATAATAATTTGCTTGATTCCAAGTAGACCCTGTTCCATGAACATCATTTTCAGCTACTACTAAAGCCAAACGATAATCATAATTTGGTTTGGTATTTACAGCCATTTTAACATCAGCTTTAAGTGTTAAAGTGTTACCGCTTATAGTTGGTTGACCTAAAGTTATTTCACCAACCCCAAAATCAGCTTTATGAGAATCATAATTCGTGAACATTTCAGAAGGATCGATGCTAGCTTTTCTATCAACTAAAACACTTGGATATCCATCAATTAAAAGACCGATACCATCATCATAAGCTGTTACTGTCATTGGATCAGCATTATGAACTGCTATAAGTACTGCATCAGGATGAATAGCTGCAATGGAGTCCATAAATACAGTTCCTCTTGGGCACCATCCACACCAAGTTCCTGTACCTTCCTCAAAAACTGGATTATGGACAGGATTAAATGTAGAAGTTCCAAATTCTGAACTTAAAGAATCATTTACATGATTGGCATCTCCTGTTAATTCAACCCACATTTTGATAGGCTTAATACCTGAACCAGCAATAGGATAGTTTAAAGAATAAACTGTAGAAGTATATGGCAAAATACTACCTGTTTGAGGGAAAGATTGTGTAGTTGTACCATCATTAATTTTCACAGTATAAGAAGTGATAGTAGAAGCCCCTATATTTTTGATTAAGCCTTGAACAGGAATATTTCCGCCCACAGAAGTATAAGATTTATAAGTTGCGATATCTGGAGTCATGTCCAATAATGCTGCATCATTTGCAGGAAGTACAATGCTTCTGAAATCATCAAGATATAAAATTTCCTTATCGTTACTATTATTGATAATCGCTACATTAATTGATTGACCAACATAAGCCGATAAATTAATAGCATGAGTTGTCCATGCTGTATTTTCAGCGGCAATTGATAACACTGCAGCAGATGTAAAGTTTGTATACGCTGCTCCTGTTGTTGATATTTTCACTTGAAATCCATCAGCAAATGAACCATTAGATGCTAACCCATCAAATAGCAACCACTCTCCAGCTGCTGGTGTAAAAGCTGGACTGATTAACCAATCGTTTGACACACCTGCAGGATTGTAATAAGATGTGCTTACTGCTATTGTATCTTTTGACCCATTAGAGTAAGAAACTTCTCTTGTAATCCAAGCATCAGTGCCAAAAACAGTTGCCAATGCTGAAGTTGGTGTCAAACCATCTCCATTGTACTGTGTCCAACCTGCTGGCAAACCACCAGCCATCCATGTGCCAGTACCTACAGTTTTCGAAGTCAAGGTGACATTTGCAAAAGTTTGATTTAATTGAGCCTTCATTGAAAGCGCTAGGGTGATTCCTAGCATAGAAAGTAGAATCTTTTTCATTAAAAATTTATTGTTTAAGCTCCAAAGATAGACTCAATAAAAAAGTAAATCTTAAATTTTAACAAATAAATTTAATAATTTAGGCAATTTGAATTTATATTGCGGTTAAAATAAAATTATGAAAAAGATTTTAACTAGTGCAATTTTTGTGTTGATTGGCATTTCCTCATTTGCACAACTAAGTATTTATAAAGACACAGTATCTTATTTAAATGTACCTAAACCAGGTTCATTTCATGTTTCTGATACAATTTATAATAATTCATCTTCCCCCGTTGTAATTTCATGGCAGAAATCAGGCGATGCTATATTATCAGGCTGGACAGGAGATGGCATTTGCGAAGGTTACAATGCACAATGTTATGGATTTGACAATACAAGCCATAACGTTACAATTCCTGCGAATGGGAAAGAATACATTTATGTGACTATGGGCACATCAGCTGCTGCAGTTGATGGTTGCAGTTACACCACAGTTAGGGTTTCTGCACCTGGTGAATCTTCGAAATATATGACATACAAATATTGCGTTTGGCCTACTTCTACTAAAGATTTAGAAGCTAACAATATTGTCAATATTTATCCAAATCCAGCATCTGACTATGTAAATATTACATTTAATGACAAAAAAATTAACTCTGTTCAAGTTGTCAATATCATCGGACGTAAAGTGGCTAAATTTGATGTTGATGTAAACAAAAGTACTAGCGTAAGAGTACCACTAGATAATATTAGCAATGGTATTTACATGCTTCAATTTGCAGATGCTAATGGAAAATTACTTGGTGTAAAAAGAGTGACAAAACAATAAGAATTCAACTTATCAAAATATTTATAGAGGCTAATTCATTAGCCTCTTTTTTTATGTCAATTATTCACTATTTTTACCCCATGAATATTGTTTCTTATAACGTCAATGGTATCCGATCGGCTATAAGCAAAGGCCTTATTGATTGGATCAAAGAAGATCAAGCAGATATATACTGTTTTCAAGAACTTAAAGCCAATAAAGAGGATATAGACCAAAAAGCCTTCGAAGATCTTGGTTACCACACTTATTGGTTCTCTGCCCAAAAAAAAGGTTATAGTGGAGTAGGTATTATCACTAAAATAAAACCTCTAGAAGTTATATATGGATGTGGCATTGAACAAGCTGATTTTGAAGGCAGGGTGTTGCAATTAAAATTCGAAAAATTTAATTTAATCAATACCTACTTTCCAAGCGGTAGCAGTGGAGAAGAAAGGCAAGCATATAAAATGCAATTTCTTGAAGAATATCTTCATTTTTTTCAATCTACTTATGATTTAAAAACAATGCCTTGTATTCTTGCTGGAGATTACAATATTTGTCATAAAGAAATTGATATCCATGATCCAAAAGGGAATAAAAATTCAAGTGGTTTTTTACCTGAAGAAAGAGCTTGGATGGATCGCTTTTTTGAAGCAGGCATGATAGATACATTAAGGCATATAAATCAAGATCCTCATCATTATAGCTGGTGGAGCTTTAGAGCTAATGCTAGAAACAATAATAAAGGTTGGCGTATAGATTATATTAATACTTCTGCACCATTGAAAGAAAAAATCAAACACGCTGCTATTCATCCTCATGTTAAACATTCTGATCATTGTCCTGTTCGTCTTGAATTGAACTTATAAACTAGCTTACAGATGTATATATATAACGTCACCATTAAAGTGGCAGATCAAATTGAACAAGAATGGCTTTCATGGATGAAAGAAATTCATTTGAATGAAGTGCTTGCTACGGGCATGTTTCATGATTATGCCCTATTTGCTTTACTAGAGCCAGTTGACGAAGAAGGCAAAACCTATATAGCGCAATACTATACGCAAGATCACGATACATATATTAAGTATATCAATGAATTTGCACCAAGTTTAAGAGAAAAAGGATTTGAACGATTCGGAAATCAATTTATCGCCTTTCGCTCAGTCATGCAAAAAGTATTTGCCTCTTAAAGGTATGTAAATAAACACTTACAAGGAATTAAAATGTTGATAATTTGTGCAAATCCTTTACGGATAAGGCTTTCAACAAAAAAAAAATTTTGGAATTTCGTAGAACGTAGTAATTTAGCACCTCAAACAATTTTATCACTTTAAAAAAATCCCAAAAAATGAACAAAGCGGAATTAATCGAAGCAATGGCCAAAGCAGCCGATTGTACAAAAACTCAAGCTGGAGAAGCTTTAGATGGTTTTATCAATGCAGTAACTGTAGCCTTGAAAAAAGGTGACAAAGTTACTTTAGTTGGTTTCGGAACTTTCTCAGTATCTAAGCGTGCTGCACGTATTGGACGTAATCCTCAAACAGGAAAAGAAATTAAAATTGCTGCAAAAAAAGTAGCGAAATTTAAAGCTGGAAAAGAATTGAGCACTAAAGTTGGTGGTGGAAAATAATCTGTCCCAATTTAAACGAAATAAGAAACCGAGATTTGTTCTCGGTTTTTTTATGTGTGCAACTTTTCTCATAAGTTCTAGTCGACTCATCATAGAATTTTATGCTTATCCGCAAAGATGCCCTATTGTTTTTCCACTTTTGCCATGACGCAAAAGTTGAGCAAAAAGTCTAGGCTGAAGATTCTTGGCATAAAAATAATTTCATCTACGCCACTTTTATCCAAACT
>JAGNOY010000160.1 GCA_017989935.1 Chitinophagaceae bacterium | reverse complement strand
CTATAACAGGAAATCCATTGACTAAGGCCCACACCACATCATTTGTTACTGGCCTATTTACACCCACAATTAAATTCCTAAGTGGTGCTTGTGTAGACTTGATAAGATTGATTGGATAATGCTTCAGTGATAATGGCTGATTATGTTCATTAATAAATTTCCATTCAGTATCTATGGCTAACTTACCAAACACTTGATCTTGAGTGAGTCCTAGTAAGGATAAAGCCTTGGGGTTGCATTCAAGAATGGAAGTATCTGACGCATGAATGACTACACCTGCATCAATACTGTTTAAAACATCACGATATCGCTTGGTTGATATGTTGAGGGTTTCTTGAGCTTGTACTTGTTCGGTAATATCTTGAACAACAGCCACTAATTTTACTGGCTCTTGATGTTCGTTGAGTTTCAAATCTCCTATGCCGTGCACCCAACGTACTTCTTGGGTATTGGGGCGTATGACTTGATAAATGATATCAAATCTTCCTTTTTTAAGAATTACTTCATTTGAAAAATAATCATGAATTTTTTCGCGCCAAGCTGGATGCATTAAATTTTGTCCCCCTTCATAGGTTTTTGGATAATGTTCATCTATGCCCATAATTTCTTCTAAGGCTTTAGAAGCTGTCCAATTACCAGAAGAGATGTCAACAGAATAAGTTCCAATTTTTGCAATGCGTTGTGTTTCTTCTAAATGATTCTGGCAAGCTTTAAGTTCGTTTTGGATTATTAGAACTTGTGCTTTATCGTAAAATGAGTTTAGGCGTAAGAGTTTATTTTCCCATATAAGAATCAAATCGATATTGGTATGCGCAGTTATTGAATGATTATTTGTTTGATGATATGCATCTAAATATTGATTTGAATTAGGCTTAAAAGATGTTTGAAGAAATGCAATGAGTTTAGTTTCCCATTGGGTTAATGCAAGCTTTATTTCTTCGCTGCTTAATTTATTAAGTTTTGCATCATGATAAAGTAAATTTCCTTCTTGAATAAACGAAAGAAGGGAACTTGAAAAAATATCAATATCAATACTCAAATTGTTTAATTCATTGAGCAATTGATTACGTTCAATTTCATGGGTATTCATCGTAGCTCATTTTGATATTCATCTCAATCAAAAAAGATTCAAATACAGAATTAAAGTTGAATATGTTTAATTCGATTTGAGATGAATTGTGTTACTAAATGTGATTTCTCAGATAAATCTAATTGAATAAGTTTGGCTTTCCAAAAATCTAAAATAATAAAATATTGACTTAGCCAATTAGGGTCCCCAAAACGTTACTACACTTGACTTATAAGATCATTGGGGGCATAAAAATAATCAGCACTTTACCTTCTTTGATAGACCAAAACAGCTGAATTCGGACTTTCGTAAATTTTAGTAAAATTTCTTTCTATAAGTGTCATAGTTTGCAAGAATGCTTGATCGGCACTTGGCTTTTTGCGCCAATTTTGTATGAGCACATAATCTAGTTTACGTCCGATTTGTTTTTCATACAATTGAAAATCGCCTGTGGGCGGGTAAATGCCTGGTATCATGGCTGGTATGCTTTCTCTTGGGTTTTTTAATGCTTGCCAGTTTACTGGAAAATAATTTATTTCTGCTTCGTAATTCATGATCATGATAAGATGCTTTTCTGCGCCAATAAAATCGCTAAAATGAATAAAAGATCCATCGTGATGAAAGAGACTATCGCCTTTACCGATTTGTTGCCAATCGTCCATATGCAAATTCAGCACCACACTATGATCGTTGATGAAAGGGCTTGCTGTCATAATTTCTTTGCCAATATTATTTGCACGCATCACATAAGGGAAACGTATGACAAGAAAAGTCACGGAAATTATCAAGGTGGCTGCCATGAAAATTGTTCTACTTACATCGCTCCAAAGTTTGGTGGCAAAATAAAACAGTAGAAATAGGGGCGGCAAAAATCCAAGCCTGATATCAATACTACCCGCACCACCAATACTATGCGGACAATTGAGGTAAGAAATAAAGGTAAAGAGTATCATGAATAGAAATACAAAACCAATAGACATGTGTTTGCTTATATTTACTTTCATACGAGTGAATAACAATACAAGCATACAAAGCAATAGTAGCACTGCACTTGCTATCGCAGGATAAATTTCTTCATAGCGTGTGCTTTGCGAAGTCCAAAAAGATAAAAATTGAATTAGTTTTTTTCCTAGGCTCCATGGATGTGGGACAGTGCCTGTGCCCCGTTTGGCCAAAAATAGCAAAATCATAAATGCTGCTGGCAACATGATGAGTGATAATCTTGACAGCGCTTGAGCGTTTCGTCTGATATCGAAAGGGATGAAGTACTTATAATTTTCTGCGAGCCATACAAGCATGATCAGCATCATGGCATAGATAGCGGGCATTCCATGTGAAAATGCTGTCATTAAAAGTAAAATGCTGAGAACAAATTGATATACAGCATGTTCGATTTCGTGTCGCTTTCGGAGGTAGTAGCCTATGGTCCAAAAAAACAAAGCCAAAGAAAAACAATAATTGTAAAAGCCTTGTTGAAAGGGAAGTGTGAATAAAAATGGAAAAAAAAGCAGGCTAAGAAATGAATTTGATTTTTCTATGGATCTAATCATGTACCTAAAGCCAAATGTGAAAACTAACACATAAATAAGTTGGAAACATTTATCAGCCAACCATGGTGGCATAAACCTTGTAAAGAAACCGATTAATAAATGGCTCATCCAATTAGGGTCTATACTACGATTAATCACATAAAATTCTTTATAAAAATCTCTGTCTTGATTCAACACAACATCGAATAAGACTTTTGCATTATAGGTATGACTAGCCCCATCGCCTGTTATATAGTATTTAGGAAATACAATAAGGCTTAAGGCTAAGAGAAGCAAGGTATAAAAAAGTGATTTCTCTAATTTTAGCACGCTCTAAAGGTAAAATATTTTTCAAAACCTTGTAAGATGTTTTCATTATAAACCTTGTGGTAAGGTTTTGATAACTTGTCAAAAATATTTTAGTTGTAGAAGAACGAAGCTCACCTTGATTTTATCGCTGTACTATCAATTTGGAAATTTTAATTGTATTGCCTTGTTTGATTTTTAATAGATATATACCATTAGGTAAATCGTTTATTCGGATAGATGAATTTGGTCTTTCTTGTTTTACACATGATTTTCCTTGCAAGCTTATTATTTCTACTTCATCAATCTGAAGATTCTTAAAATAAATGAGCTCAGAGGCTGGGTTAGGATAAATCTGCATGGCGCTATTGTTTAGATATTGAAGTGTATTTGGCACACTGATGATATTTTTTGATATAGAAGAATTCAACACAAATTTGGTATTGATAGATTGTAAGATGGCTATACTCCTCATTCTTTGTGCATTCCAATTAGCTGAAATTTTGTAGGTATAAGTCATGCTGACGCTATCACCAAGCATTTGAGGCAAGGCGATCAAATCTCCACTGATAAGACCGAGTGATTTTCTGAAAACATCCTGATGAACAGTCTCACCATTCGCAGTGGTTTGAAACACAGTATCTTCAGTGGCACCAACAAATAGTGAAGCTTGTATGGATGTATCTGGGCCAACCTTTTTAATATGAACCTTTACAATCACAGAATCTGCCAAAACAAATTCTTGGGTAGCTGTTATTGAAAAATTGCTACTATCAACATCTATTGCATTGAGACTAGAGGCTAAATTAACTGCTGTAATTAAATTTCCATTCACGATTAATTTGGGTGTACTTCCAAAAATTCCATAGTAATTTGTACGTGCATCATTTTCTATCGGATTTTGCATGGAGAAAAAACAAGATGCATATGGACTACTCGGATGGAAAGCTATGTGTAATGTGTTAGGATGCATGGAAAGATCGGAGAAGATACCAGGATTTTTACTGGCACAAATACTACAAGTTGAATTGGTAAAATGTTCTACAATATTGGTTTTGAGGACTTGTGCTTTTGTGTTTGTTACTAAGAAAAGGCAACAAGCGAATAAGAATGATTTCATACTAGGATAAATTTAAGTAGTAGACATGCAGCGCCTATATTCCTTACAATATTTTTTATTCCTTGGATTTTGATTGACCTTTAGGTCTAAGATCAAAAATGTTCTGCCAAACTTTCCATGAAGAAAGTCGGCAGAACAGCCATGCAAATGAGTGGTCGGATTTCAATTGTACTTATGTACCAATACTCCTTTTACGTTGGAATGAAATAAATTAGGCTTTTTTACCTAATAGCAAAATTTCATTTATCAATATTTCAGTTACATAGCGTTTCACACCTTGTTGATCTAAATAATCACGGTGTGTCAGTTTGCCTTCGATGGCAATCTCACTGCCTTTGCTTAAATACTGTTCAGCTAAGTCTGCTAGTTTACCCCAAGCTACTAAATTGTGCCATTGAGTTTCTGTGACTTTTTCTCCTTTCGGATTACGATAACTTTCGTTCGTTGCCATAGTAAACTTGGCTACTTTTTTGCCGCCCGTGGTTTCTTTTATTTCAGGAGCACTTCCTAAATTTCCTATCAATTGAACTTTGTTTTTTAATGCGTACATGGATTTTATTTTTACGTTTACAATTTATTTATTTCATCTCCTTTGGTATCAACTTTTTCAAAGCGACTAGTATACATTGAACTAGCCAATACCGCAATCGATAGCACAAAAATGAAGAGATGTGTGTTGATATTGATGTAATTAAATACTTACATTCGATTATAAAGCATTGCGATGCGTTCACAGATATTGAGACTTCGTATTTATACAACTAAAAGCATGTATTGTACACTAATTTCCTTAGTTATACAAAAAATTGAATTCGCATAGATTCACCGGTTAATTTTAGGTAATTTATATACATGCCAGAGATGCTGAATTTACATGCCCATAAACATTGTTTGTATTGCGATAAGCCTTTAAAAGGCAGGGTTGATAAAAAATTTTGCAACGAATTTTGCAGAAACACCTATAACAATTTACAGAAGTCTGCCTTAACGAATTATCAAAGAAATGTGATTCATCAATTAAGAAAAAATCGACTTGTATTAGAAAATGTCTTAAAAGATCAATTGATTGTAAATATTCAGCGCCAGCAATTGTTAAGTTTAGGTTTTCATTTTGCGTATAGAACACATCACTACACCAATAAGCTAGGCAAAACTTACATGTATTGTTTTGAGTATGGATATATGAGCTTGGATGAAGAAAATTTTCTGATTGTGAAGAATCATAAACTGACTTTATAAATATAGGTCGCGATGACGTAGAGGAATTTTATCGCTGTTGAACAACCACATTAATCCGATAAATTATTCGGTTATAACTAGCCTTACTTCATATGAATCAACTTTAAGCAATCACTTAAACATTCAGCTTATTTAAAAAATAATCTATAAAAACTTTTGAAGTGTAAAAAGTTTCCATAGTTTTGCACGGTGAATGACCAAAAACAGCAAATTATAGTCAGGGCTTACGAACAATTCCGTCAGTACGGATTTAAAAGTGTAA
>JAGNOY010000159.1 GCA_017989935.1 Chitinophagaceae bacterium | reverse complement strand
TGAAAAAGCTTTTGGGAAAAACATCAAGATCTCTTAAGTCGATATAAGTTTTAAAATCGGGTTGAAGTTTCCATAACAGGTAGGAGGATGATAAGTAATCTGCGAAACCTTTCTTTTGGGTTAATCCCTTTTGTTCGATGTATTGGGCTGCACCTATGGGATTATTAGTAGATAAAACTTCAAGCCCAAATCGATCGCGTGAATTCGTAAATCGATAATATGTATTAGATACTACTAAGATGTAGCTAATTATGCCAATAAGAGATAATACTTTACTCCAAGAAAAAGTTATCGGTAAGAAATGTTTAATGAGCCAAACAAGTAAAGGAAAAGCAACTAAGAAAAAGAGGGCTATATTTCTATAAGCACTAAAAGCCAAGAAGGTCATGGCAATTAATAACATAAAATAGGCTGGTGTAAATGTTTGAACCAGTTTGTTAAGTTGGTTTTGTTTGCTTAGAGCGAAAATACTCGAAATGAGAAGAATGATTATAATGGCAAATAGGTAGGCTTCTTTTTGCCAATACAAGCTAGAAGCAATTGAACTTAACTCGCTGGTAAATTTATTTTCATTGACTTGGAAATAAATATCGATGGCTTTTTTATACAGAAGTAAACCTCTTGGATTGATGGCTACACTGGCTAAGGTTGCTAGAAATGCTAGAATTGGAATGAAACTGAATGTTGTTTTATGTAATCGAGATTCTAATAAATTCCACACAAGGAAGATGCCTGCAATGACTATCCCTAACCCATAAGCTTCGTGTAAATTGGTCCATAAAATTTGAAGTGGAATTAGTAACCAAAGCGATTTTATATTTTTGTGTTTCGCAAAAAGATGAATATAAAGACTGATGACTATAAACAAATGTGTGAACATTTCTGGCCGACCTATCATACGATATTCGATTCCTAAGAGCAATATGAAGGAAGTAATAAAAAATGAAAGCGGATCAAAGAGTTCAAGCAGGTCTAGTATTTTTTTTAAAAAAAAGAGGATGAACACTGAGCAAGCCATTTGTAAGATAAATACAGAGGATGGTCCGAAGGCATCCGAGAGGAGAGCGGCTAGGACTTCGAAGCCCCATTTGATATTAATCCAGGCTTGTCCGAAATGTGTAAAAGAAAAAACATCAGTTTGCGGAACTTGTTTGTAGTCTATAATCCATTGTCCAGTGCGAATTTGCCACCATAAATCAGGTTCACGAAAATTTTTAATGCTTAAAGCTAAGGCTAATGCGATACTTAAATAGAAAGGAAATTTCGTCAAAAACTTATTCATGACGACTAAAATAAATGAAAAAAACGGAAATTAGTATTTGTATTTCAATCCAATTTGAACACCACCTTGATTGCTTTCATTTTCAGTGCTTCCTTCTTCGATTACTCGGTATTTGGATGGCATGAAACCAACATTGTATTGCAAGGAATAAATTAGATTTTTATTAAAGAGCTTAGTGGAATTTTCAAAACCAATAATAAAGTATGGAGTAATTTGATGCAGGTTTTTAATAGAATACCGTGTGTCTGCTTTTTTTGAAAGTAAGGTATTGAGTATTTCTTTTTGTTGAGATGAATTTGGTTTTAAACAAAATGGTTTTTGAATACCGACACCAGTAACAACGCACAAATCTGATTTAATTTGATACACCGAACTAGCGCTTACCGATGTAGATAACACATTTTTAGAAGGTGTTTTAGCGCTTAATGAAGGTACTGATCTGAAATGAGTATAGTTTAAAGAGTATTGCAAAGAGAAGTTTAATTTCTTTCTGATGCTGAGCCGGTTTTCTAAACTTGTTGAATAAGAGAAAGATTGAACTCCTAATTTGAAGGTGGGGATTCTTGTCTTCATAGGTGCTAATCGGCTTATGCCAACTTGAGAACCTATTAATAAAGACGAATTTGATTGTTGCGCATTTAATTGACAAGAGGCCAAACTTAGCAGCAATAATGTGAAAATTTTCCTCATGATAAAAATAATAACGGCTAAAGATACAAATAATTGTGAAGGAAGTATCAGTAATATGTTAAAATTTGAGATATGAAATTCAGCATTCGCAGCTGAGAATTTCAATATTCATTAAAGTAATGATATTTATTTTCAGTTCTTTACTTGCAGTGTTGAATAGAATTCATTGATTAGGCTCAGCGGTTTAATATGAGAACAAATGATTTCAGGAACTTTGAAGGAAAATGCGAAATCAACTTGTACATGAAGCCCTTTTGCGTTAATCATTACCCCAAACAAACACTGAATTGTAAAGATTGTTAGCGTCTGTATTGCGGCAACGATGCGAGTGAAAAGCCCGCATTCCGAGAGGCTACGCGATTGATTGAATGCTAATTGAGACATGACAGCCGAATCGGAAGCGGACTTGCAACGGGCAGCGTGTGTGCCGCCCAACATGATTCAGTTAATTTTATCCTGCTTTTTTTGAAAGATATAGGCTAAGTGCTATTTTTACCAGATGTTACCCATGCAAGCGGAAGAATTAATTCCACAAAAATTTCCATTCAGGATGATAGACCGATTAGTATCTGCTGATGAAACAACTATTCAAAGTTCTTTTACCATAGAAACTGATAATGTACTCTTAGATGGAGATTATTTTTCTGAAGGTGGGCTGATTGAAAACATGGCTCAGACCGCAGCAGCGGGAAATGGCTACGAATGTCAACAAGCAAATAAAGCTGTACCTATAGGTTATATTGGGGCGGTAAAACATGTGCAAATTTTTAAAAGACCTAAAGTGGGAGATTTGATAGAAACACATCTTGAATTGAAGAATAAAATTGGAGCCGCGAGCATCATGAGTGGAAAAATTTTTTTCAAGAACGAAATTATTGCTACAAGTGAATTAACTATATTTGTAAATCCTTAAAAAATAAATTATGAAAAAGATATTTTCCTTAGCAAGCCTATTTATTTTTAGTTGCTTATTAAGCCAAAATGTATTTGCCCAATCTAGCAAAGCCGATGTATTTAATAGTGATAAAGAACTCACATGGTTGGGTGTAGATTTTACTGAAGTAAAATTTATTGGACCTGCCACAGGGTGGGGCGAGGTGAGTACAAAATCCTCTACTGAAATGAAGGATAATTATTTTCCGGCATGGAATAATTTAATTACGAATGAACCTCAGAATTTTAAAATAGAACAAGCCATTAACCGATCTTCCTATAAAACTTATGTGGATGCTGTTGAAGCAGTCAATGACAAAATGCCTAAAAGAGAAATTTTTAGTGAAACTATTTCAGACTACCAATTACTTGATGAAGATAAAGTAAAAAGCATGGTAAAGAAATACGAATTAAAAGGTAAATCTGGGATTGGATTTGTACTCATTGCAGAAGGCATGAGTAAAGGCAAAGAAGAAGCAAGTTATTGGGCAACTTTTATAGATATGTCTAGCAAGAAAGTACTTTTTGCTCAACGCATTACTGGTAAAGCCGGTGGATTTGGATTTAGAAATTATTGGGCAGCAACTATGAAGAATGTGTTCAAAACAATGAAGAAGGAATTTAAAAATTGGGAATAATATTTTGAGTACTCACTCCCCAATTTTTATAGGATCTTCTGCCATCATTTCATCTATAGGTGAAGGTTCTTATGCAAATTTTGATTTACTTAAACAAGGTGTAAGTGGTATACAATTCATTGATGATCCACTTTATGTGAAAGACACATTGCCTTTAGCAAAAATTAAGGATGAATTCATGTCTGCATGGAAAGCTAGGTATCAAACTGCAAGTCGATTTGATAGTATGTTACTAGCTTGTCTTGATCAGTTTAAACAAACCTGCGATCTTGATTTATCCTTACCGGAAGTTCAAATAATTTTATCAACTACCAAAGGAAATATTGAATTGCTAGAGGATGCTGGAAATCAGCATCAGCTACCTTTAACCTATTCAGCTTCGTTAATTAAACAACATACTAACAATCCGAATGAAGTGCTTATTGTCTCTAATGCTTGTATATCAGGTATTTCAGCTACAGTGATTGGTAGAAGGCTCATTCAATCTGGCGAATACAAACATGTATTAATTGTAGGTGCAGATGTGCTTACAAAATTCGTAATTAGTGGCTTTAGTGCTTTTCATGCTTTGAGCAAATCGCCATGCAAGCCGTTCGATTTGAATAGGCAGGGGGTGACTTTAGGCGAGGCAGCCGCTTGTTTATTGTTGAGTTGTGCAGTGAAGTCTTCTGTGATTATATCAGGAGGTTGCATTAGCAATGATGCGAATCATATTTCAGGACCTTCAAAAACAGGCGAAGAACTGGCTTATTGCATTACTAAGTCTTTAGATGAAGCTCAGCTTAAAGCAACTGATGTTGATTTTATTTCGGCTCACGGAACTGCCACGCCCTATAATGATGAAATGGAATCTAAGGCTTTTGAACTCTCTCAATTATCCCATGCACCTGTGTTTAGTTTAAAAGGTAATTATGGTCATACTCTTGGCGCTGCTGGTGTGTTGGAAATTGCTATTGCCTCCATGTGCTTGACAGAAGAAACGCTACTTGCTAGCAAAGGTTATGATGAATTAGGCGTCAGTGGAAAAATTACTATGAGTAGAAATACTGTATCGAAAAATCTTCGTGTGGCTGTTAAAACTGGTTCAGGCTTTGGTGGTTGTAATGCAGCGGTGGTCTTGGAGACGGTGTAATGTTAATAGTCACTAAGTCACTAGATGTTTCAAGCCTTCATTGATCCCTTTTACATTGCTTTAAAATAAAAAAAGAGAACAAAACATAGTATTCATTCTCATACTGTTTTTCATTCTCTTTCTATGTTGTGATCCCGTTTGGATTCGAACCAAAGACCTACAGCTTAGAAGGCTGTTGCTCTATCCAACTGAGCTACGAGACCTATTTTGGAAGCGCAAAGGTATATAAAAAAATAAAATAAACTAGAATTTAAATAATTCTATTCCATAACCAGCTTTTTGATAAGGGTATCAACCATTCTTGCTCGAGTTTCTGTTTGGTATCAACAAGATTATTAAACAACAAAGTATCAGTTTCGATATACCCTTTCTGTAAGGCATACTTGACTTGCTGCATAGGCAAAGGTTGAGGTTTTCCATCCACCAAAAAGGTAATAGTTAGTCTGTCAAAGAGGTCTACGCCATATTGCCTTTCTATACTTTTCATGATTCTCACCATGCTATCCGTGCTGCAACCACTCACTCCACTGCGACTTTCATCCGCCAATACCACCACAAATTGTCCAAAGAGCAATTTTGCCCAGCCTTTTACTTCAGCGCCATGAGAGGTCCATTGAACATAAAAATTATGCAATTGCTCATTAATTTCTACTATCTCTCTTTCGTCAAATGGCCGATTACTTTGATAGATCCAAACTTTTGAGTCGGGTAAAAAATCCTGAGGCAAACTTAATTTTAATTCGTCGAGTACGTTTTCCATATGTTGCAGGCAAATTTAAGGCTAACTATTCGAATCATCAGGACTATCTTATTTAACTTTTTTGGGTGGCAGACACGCTATCACTTATACTCCTC
>JAGNOY010000158.1 GCA_017989935.1 Chitinophagaceae bacterium | reverse complement strand
AAGGATAGTAGCGAAAATCCCATCTCGTTCCTCAAAACGAGATGGATTGTAGCGAATAGCCTGATCTCGTGGAGTTGTCTACTCACTTCATTTTACATCTTTCATGCCAACACCACGAGAGCCCGCCTAACTTATCCAACTATTTTCCTCAATCGAATTGTTGCCTCTACCAAAGTTTCTTCTTTCTTCGCAAAACAAAAACGGATTAATTTATCGTCCTTCCCATCATGATTAAAAGCACTCACAGGAATTGTAGCAACTCCATATTCCTTCGTCAACCAAATAGCGAATTCTTTATCGGGCAACTCACTTATTTTTTCATAGCCTGCTAATTGAAAATAACTGCCTTGAGTAGGTTTATGAATGGTGAAAGGCAAATCCTTCATCAGACTTAAAAACAAATTTCTTTTCTGTTCAAAAAATTTAGGCAGCTGCAAATACTCATCTTCATCTTGAAGAAAATTTGCCAAGGCAGCTTGTGCAGGCGTGTTTACAGAGAAACTTAAAAATTGATGATACTTTCTAAATTCCTTGGTAAAAGATGCTGGCGCCACACAATATCCCATTTTCCATCCTGTGGTATGAAATACTTTTCCGAAAGAAAAGATCACAAAACTGCGAGCAAATAAAGAAGGATAAGACAACACAGATTGATGTTGAATGCCATCCATCGTGATATGCTCATACACTTCATCACTTATAATACAAATGTTTGTATCTCTTGTAATTTCATCTAAGGTAAGCAAGTCTTGATGAGTCCATACATAACCTGTAGGATTATGCGGTGTATTGATAATGATGGCTTTTGTTTTTGATGTGATCGCTGATTTTACAGCATCCCAATCAATAGAGTAATCAGGAAATTTTAGGGGCACACAAATTGCCTTGGCCCCATTGACTTCAATATTTGGGATATAACTATCATAAGCTGGTTCCAGTACAATGGCTTCATCGCCCGCTTGAAGTATGGTACTAAAGACTGTATAAATCGCATAGGTTCCACCGGGTGTGATGGTAATTTCAGTGTCAGGATTTATGCTTGTTTGATATAACTGTTGAATTTTTTGTGCCAGCACATTTCTTAATTCAATGAGTCCAGGCATAGGCGCATATTGATTATGCCCTGCTTTCATGGCTTGTTCTACCTGAGAAATCAATGTAGTAGAAATTTCAAAATCAGGAAATCCCTGTGCAAGATTGATGGCTTGAAGTTCTTTGGCTAAGGCACTCATCACTGAAAAAATGTTGGTGCCTACTAAAGGCAGTTTTGACTTGAACATAGTGTATTAGGCTATTTAATTTTTATACACAGAACCTTGTCTTCTTTGCCACCATTTTCTGAGCCCAGCAAATAATCCAACAATGCCAAGACCGATTAATTTAATGTTTTTGAGAAGTAAGGCAAACAAACCAACTTTAGCTAATAATTTTCCTGCCACTAATCCACCAATAGTATATGCCGCAATTTTATCTGTACTTGAATTGAAGCTACTATAATTATTGCCTTCAGTAAATTGGGCACTGTTTCTAATAAGGCCAATTTGATTTTTTACAATCTCTAGCTCATCCATGGTGGCTACTGCATTCATCGACAACACACCTTTTCGACCTAATATTCTGAGATCATAGTTTAAGGTATTTGGCTTTACGTCTGTTGAAAATTCTCTTGCCCAATGCAATGTTTTTTTATCATTGTCGTAGTAAGGCTTTTCTGCCCAACCTACCATCACAATTTCTTGTAAGCCTTGTTTTTTTCTTTCCACATTCGCAGCTTGATTATCTTCTTTAAGCTCTTTAAGCAAGTCGTCATAATTCATATCTTTTGCATCATCGTCTTTAACAAACCCCATCTCATCATAACTAACTACAAAGGCCCAACTTTTTTCAAGTAATGGGCCATTTTCTTTTGGAAACAACATCCCTAATACTGTTTCATCTTTTAAGTTGCCCCATAAATCTTCAAGTACCATGCGGCTTTGCTTGGCATCTAAAAATTTATAGTCTTGAGGAACTTTTAAAAGAATTGTATTATTACTCAACTTAATTTCACCTTCTAGATAAGTAAAAGAGTTATTGATTGAGTCCATGATACGCTCTTGTTCTTTAGGAGAGAGCGAATCGGTTTGGGCAAATATTGTTTGTGCCATAAAGACAAACAACAAACAACTTAAAGAAAATTTCATGATAAAATAATTTGGGGTTTATAGAAAAATTACAAATACTTGTCGCCTTTATTTCTGCGCACTTCAGCCACATAATCTTTGATTTGTTGTTCGCGATTTCTTTCACAAATCAATAATACATCTTTGGTGTCAATGACAATAAAATTTTCAAGGCCTTGCAATACAACAAGCTTATCGTCACCTGCTTTGACCATGCATTGAGATGCATCAATAATCATGACATTTTTGCCCATAACGGCATTGCCTAAATAATCTTTTTCTGAATTTTCATAGGCACTATTCCAAGTACCTAAATCGCACCAACCAAAATAAGATGGCTTCACATATACGATTTTGGATTTTTCCATGATGCCATAATCAATAGAAATATTGGTGCATTGAGAATAGACTCGTTCGATAGCTGTATGTTCATCTTGGGTATTATAGGCTGTAACCTGAGAAAACACATCGGTAACTTCAGGTAAGTATTTATTTAGTTCTTCAAGAATGGTTTTTACATTCCACACAAATATGCCTGCATTCCAGAGGAAGTCACCACTGCGTACAAAAGTTTCGGCTAATTCATGAGAAGGTTTTTCTGTGAAGGTTCTTACTTCATAAAATTCTTCAATAAACTTACCTGTTTCGTACTGAATATAACCATACCCTGTATCTGGTCGAGTAGGTTTGATGCCTAAGGTGACTAATACTTGATGCTTGCTAACAAAATCAAGCGAATGAATTATATCTCTTTCAAATTTTCTTTCATCAAAAATAAGATGGTCAGCCGGACTCATAATGATATTGGCTTCTGGATTCAATGCCATTAACTTATGGGCAATATAGGCAGCACAAGGGGCAGTGTTTTTTCGAGATGGTTCGCTTAGAATATTATTGTCTTGCAATTCTGGTAATTGCTCTTTCAATACTGGAATATAGCTTTCATTGGTGATAATGAAAATATTCTCTTTGGGGCAAATATGTTTGAATCTTTCATAAGTCCATTGAATAAGCGACTTACCTGTACCTAATATATCTAGAAATTGTTTAGGGTAATCATTTCGACTTTCGGGCCAAAATCTGCTTCCAATGCCCCCAGCCATGATGGCTACATAATTGTTTTTTAAACTCATCTTTTGTATTCCTTATCTTATTGAAAAACTCAGTGCTTAGCTATAAATTTTACATCCACTTCATTTAAACTCACCACTTGTCAGTCGAAAAATGAATGCTCTTTTTTATAAGGTTCTAAAGTAAGAATTATCACCTGAATAAACTTAAATCTAGGATAATTTTTATTCTTACAAATTTTTTTACTCCTTAAGCATGAGTTAAAAATTCCTGTATCCAGAAATCTTCTTCTGCGCGCATCTTTAATTTGGCCTTGGCTGTTTTATCGCCAAAACCGGCAATATGTAAAGCGCCATGAAAGATAACTCGAAGAAGTTCAGTCGCATAACTGACTTGGTGTAGCTTGGCATTTTCTTTTACACGTTCTGTGCTGATATAAATATCAATCGTTAGCATCTCATTGTTGGGTTCAGACAAATCAAAAGTGATGATATCAGTATAATCATCATGTTGCAGATGCTTCAAGTTCATGTTATACAAAAAGGCATCAGACACAAAAGTATATTGAATAAGGGCTTGTTTGCCTGTGTAATGATGGAGCAAACGTAAAATACATTGAGCTAATTTTCTTTTCTGTGTTAGCTTAGATTTTACCTCATGGTCGGTGAAGCTACATTGTCCTGTGAGTTGCATCTATGCTGGCTTTAGTAACGGGCAATAATATCTACCCCATTTTGAACGATATCGCCGATTTTAGCTTCGATTTTTGTGCCGATAGGTAAATACAAATCTACCCTTGAACCGAATTTAATAAAGCCTAATTCATCATTTTGTGCCACTTGATCGCCAGCTTTAGAATAGGTTACAATGCGTCGTGCAACAGCACCTGCAATTTGTCTAACTAAAATAGTCATCTTATTTCCTTCTATCACCACGGTACTTCTTTCGTTTTCGGTGCTTGATTTAGGATGCCAAGCCACTAAATATTTTCCTTTATGATATTGTACATAAGGCACTTTGCCCGCAATCGGATAGGTGTTGACATGCACATTGAGTGGACTCATGAAAATAGACACTTGAATTCGTTTGTCTTTGAAATATTCGGTTTCTGTAGTTTCTTCAATTACCACTACTTTACCATCACAAGGTGACACAATACAAGAGGCATCTGTGGTTTTATTTCGTGTTGGAATACGAAAAAACCAGAATACCCAAAACCATAATAAGCCACTTAAAATTAAAATTGGATAAAGTATGATAGGCCAATTGTGCAGAAAATGATTGCTTAACCAAATGACTAACAAGTATAAGCATGTTGCCACTATACAATATATCCAACCTTCTTTATGTAATCTCATGAATGATATTTTATGGCGCGAAAATAATCGAATTGCATGGAAATACGACTAGAATGAAAAGAATGTTGCATTATTGTATGTAAAGTTACTCTTTTGCTTTTCCACTTTTGCCTTAATGCAAAAGTTGAGCAAAAAATCAAGGCTGAAGATTCTTGGCATAAAAATAATTTCATCTACGCCGCTTGTATCCAAACTCGCTCATAAAGATATTCGCCATATAGCAACTTTCCTCTGTGCTCAAACAGTGGATAAAAGCTTGGCTTCGATTTCAATATTTTTACTTGCCTCGAATCTTAGGCCGTGCAGTCCAACATTATTTTATCGTCAAAAAGGTTTTGCAACATTTGTATTAGAAATGTCATTTGTGCTCATTAGACTTAATATGGAAGTTTAACGGATAGTCATACATTTCTTCAGAAGTTTGTATTGCGGCAAGGATAGCAGTGGAAAGCCCACAGGACGAGGAACGAGGACGAGGACTTGGAACGAATAGCCTGTGTGCCGCCCAAAAAAAATTATATCAATTTTAGCCAATGACAAGGCATGGCAAGTAAAGCGTATAAAAATGCAAAGGGTGCGGCAAATAATAAAGAATCGAAACGGTCTAAAGCACCGCCATGTCCGGGCATCATAGATCCTGAATCTTTCACCTCGGCCATTCGTTTTAATTTAGATTCTATCAAATCGCCTATGGTGCCAATGAGGGATGCGATAAGGGCTAAGGCAATCCAATGGAATGTTGAAAACGCAGTTGAATACAGACTCCAAACCCATGCAAAGGCCATGGTAAAGAGTATGCCGCCGACGGTTCCTTCGATGGTTTTTTTAGGAGAAATGGCGGGAAAGAATTTTGTTTTGCCAATAAACGAACCTGTGAGATAGGCCATGGTATCATTCATCCAAATTAATAAAATTAAAGCAACAGGTAAGAGCAAAGACTGAA
>JAGNOY010000157.1 GCA_017989935.1 Chitinophagaceae bacterium | reverse complement strand
CTAATGAAAGTAATGAACCATTATACTTTTCTTTTTAAAATTGAATAACATCAAGTAAATTTAACACTAATTGGTTTGTAAAAGCAAAAGGAATAAGAATAGGGGCATATAATGGTAACGTGCGACCATATTCTTGTGCACCAGTTAAGATTACCGAACCAGTTCGAGCAACTAAACATTCACACATCGACAAGCCAACACTAATGTCAGTAAGATTTTCACCATCTTGAATAAAATCTAATTGATGTTCTTTAAACAAGTCTAGAAGAAATCTGTCCCGAACATGGATCTGATTCCACTTCATTGTATCGCTAAGTGCTTGAAGTTGCTGTATCATTTCAGCTTCATTGGCACAGTAAACAAATTTACCTCCAAGCTTAGAAAATTCCATGGCAAATTTTTCCTCCAGACTAATCTCATCTTGAACAAAAAAATTATCTGCTTTATCAGCTTCGGGAAAAGGCATAGGTAACTTATTTTCTTCTAATGACTTTCGAATAGCGCCTAAAATTTTTTCCTTAGAATTTACAGCCATGATTACTAAATATTTTCTGTGTTATCTTCTTCTTTTAAGATTGTTAGAATTTCTGCTGGTGCTTCTAAAACCGCGTCATCATGAATATTTAATTCTTCAAAAGGTCTTTTGCCAATTAGATGTTCTAAATCGTCCTTGTATAAAACTTCCTTCTTTAATAATTCTTCCGCAATAATTTTCACTTCGGACATTCTAACAACTAATAAGTCTTTTACACGTTGGTAAGCTCTTTCAGATAAAAGTCTTACTTCATCATCAATAATTTTACCCGTTTCTTCAGAATAAGGCTTTTGGAAACTTCCTTCATTTTGAGGGTCATAAAATGATACATTGCCAATTTTAGCATTCATTCCATATACACTCACCATGGCATAGGCCATTTTAGTTACTTGTTGCAAATCACTGAGGGCACCGGTTGAAATTTTACCAAATACTAATTCTTCTACGGCGCGACCGCCTAAAGCCATGGCCATGCGATCTTCAATTTCTTCCTTTAAAGTAAGGTACTTTTCTTTAGGTAAATATTGTGCATATCCTAAGGCTGCATCTCCTCGAGGAACAATAGTGACTTTTACTAAAGGGTAAGCATGTTCTAAAAACCATCCTGACACAGCATGACCTGCTTCATGATAAGCGATTACTTTTTTCTCGTCGGGCAAAATAATTTTATTCTTCTTTTCAAGTCCGCCCACGATTCTATCTACTGCGTCATTGAAGTCGTCAATATTCACTTCAACTTTTCCTTTTCTAGCAGCAATTAAGGCAGCTTCATTGCATACATTGGCAATATCAGCTCCTGCAAAACCTGGCGTTTGCGCAGCTAACTTATGAATATCTAAACCAGCGGCTGTTTTAATTCCTTTTAGATGAACTTTAAAAATATCTTCCCTACCAGCAAGATCAGGGATATCAATAGAAATTTGTCTATCAAAACGCCCTGGTCTTAACAAGGCAGTATCAAGCACATCGGGCCTGTTTGTAGCCGCTAATACAATGATGCCGCTATCTCCACTAAAACCATCCATTTCAACCAACATTTGATTCAAGGTATTTTCACGCTCATCATTTGACATCATTTGATTTTTACCTCTTGCTCTTCCAATCGCATCAATTTCATCAATAAAAATAATACAAGGTGATTTTTCACGAGCTTGCTTAAACAAATCTCTTACACGACTTGCCCCAACACCTACAAACATTTCTACAAAATCAGATCCACTCATGCTAAAAAAAGGAACTTGAGCTTCACCAGCCATCGCTTTTGCAAGCAAGGTTTTTCCGGTACCTGGAGGTCCAACTAACAAACACCCTCTCGGAATTTTACCTCCAAGGGCTGTATACTTTTTTGGATGTTTCAAAAAATCAACAATTTCCATCACTTCTTCTTTGGCTTCATCTAAACCTGCTACATCATTGAATGTGATACTCACTTTGGTTCCCTTATCATAAAGTTGTGCTTTTGATTTACCTATATTAAAAATGCCTCCAGGTCCTCCTCCACTTGCGCCACCACCCATCTTACGCATAATTAACACCCACAATCCTATCATAATTACAATTGGCAGAATAAATTGCAATAAGAACCCTAACCAACCGCTTTTGGCATCTTCAGCGTAGGTAATTTGAATTTTTTCATTCATAGCAAAATCTTTCTGAGCTTCTGCCATATCATCTCTAAACTGTTCTACATTACCAATCGTAAAAGTATATTGAGGACCACGTATGCTTTTTCCTAATTTCTCTGTCAAACTTTTATACGCTGGCAATTTCAAACTATCTAAATTTAGAAACACCTCGACAGATTTAGGATACACCACCATGCTGTCTACCAAATGCTTGCTGATAAATTGTTGATTAATCGTTTGAAATGATTCTTCCTTAGAATTATTTGTTAAATCTTTATTCCAAAAATTCAAAGTAATCAGGGCTACTGCAAAAAGCCCATAAATCCAATACAAATTAAATTTAGGTCCTTTTTTATTTGACGAGGGTAAATTCCCTGTAGGTTTTTTATTATCTTCCATGCTTTCTAGCTTCTGCTAATATTATTGATGTTCTTTTTTTTCGGCATCTTGCCATAAGTCTTCCAGGTTATAAAACCCTCTAATGTCACTCATTAAACAATGTACAACTACGTCTACAAAGTCAATAAGGACCCATTTGTCACCTTGTTTCCCTTCAAATCTGAAAGGTTTCTCACCACACTCTTCCAATACCTTTTTTTCTACATTATCTGCGATAGCTTTGACTAAATTCACATTACTTGCTTCACAAATAATAAAATAATCAGCAACAGCTTCGGGTATTTTTTTCAAATTTAGGGAAATAATTTCCTCGCCTTTTTTCTCTGAGATGGCTGCCAAAATTGTTTTTACAATTTTACTATTTTGCGTTAATCGGGCAGGCTTTGATCTCTTTTCGTCAGTTATTGTTTTCAAGAAGCTAAAAAATTTTTTGTGGTGTGGCGAACTTTAAATAATTTACAAATCTAAACAAATGTAGCGAATGCTGAAAACTTCGCCAATAGGAGATTTAATTATCGAATTATCCGAAATAGACAGTACCAATAACTATGCCATGCGTCTCATCAATGAAGGAATGGCAGAACATGGTATGACTATTCGTGCAGATTTTCAAACAAATGGTAAAGGGCAACACGGAAATGTATGGCAAGCTCAAGAAAGTAAAAACTTATTATGTTCTATAATCCTTGATACACATGGATTTCAACTAGAAAAACAGTTCCTTTTAAACACCATGGCTTGCCTAGCAGTTGCCGAAACCTTAGTTCAACAATATTTTTTACAAGATGTCAGTATTAAATGGCCAAATGACATTTATGCAGGAAAACGTAAAATTGCTGGCATTTTGATCGAAAATCAAATTCGAGGAATCACTTGGAGTCATGCCGTAATTGGAATTGGCTTGAATATTAATCAAAATAATTTTGAGGATTTAAACAGAGCCACTTCAATTTCTATAGAAACTAACAAGCAATTTAAGATTAAACAAGTAAATAAGGTCCTTTTAAAGTGGATCAATATATATTTTCAGAAATTCAGTCAAAACGAAACTGACTTGCTTAAACATTATAATCAATTACTTTTACATGTAGGCGAGGAAATTAATTTCAAACGAAATTTTGAATACTTTAAGGGAAAATTGCTAGGTGTGAATGCAGATGGCAGAATAGAAATTGAAATCAATTCAAAAATTAAAAAATTTCAACATCGCGAAATTGAACTTATTTTATCTTAATCTAAATTCTTTTTATAAACCCATGGCTCAACTTTAGTATGCCCTTGTCCATCTGATAATTCTATCCAATAATTACCTGCAGGAAGATAAAACTTACCATCATCTGCTGACTTTATATCCTTGAACAATTTCTTAGCTGCAGACTCATCTATTTGCAAGTTATACTTCACCGAATTTATACCGAACATGGCAGTATGCTTAAATGCATGAACAAGTTGTTTTTTCGAATTCATTATTTTACATATGAATTCTGTTGAATCTTTGTCCAATGTATAAAATTGGATCAACACATCATATCCATTTGGCTCTTGATAAACTGCTTGTTTCTTTCCTAAATCCAGCATATACACCAAAGTATCTAGCGGAAACAACACCAATGGCTGATCTTTGATAGTTGGATATTTTTGAATCAAGTCTAATTTTCCGACATACATAGATCGACCATGTGTTCCTAACACAATTTCATTTTCTCTTTGTTGGATGGCAATATCATGAATAGCCGCTCTGGGCAAATCAGCCTTACATGACACAAAATTATTTCTATCTAGAGTAACATATAACCCATTATCAGTTCCTACATACAAAATGTTTTCATTCTTAGAATCTTCACGAATCACATTTACAGGCTCTCGGGGAAGTTGCTTTCCAATTTGTTTCCAATTTTTTCCATAATCTTCACTTACATAAACATAAGCGTTAAAATCATCAGTACGAAAACCATTTAAAGTAGCATACACCCTTGATTCTTTATGTTGGCTAGCAATCACTCTACTTACCCATAAATTAGAAGGCAATGCGCCACTAATTTTCGACCAAGTGTTTCCACCATCCTTACTCACATGAATTAATCCATCGTCGCTACCTGTGTAAATAAGTCCGAATTTTAAGGGGCTTTCACTGATTGAGGTTAATGTTCCAAAAGGTACATTTCCTTTATTTTTTGTTTGAGTTAATTCTTGCCCTAAGGTTTCTAAGGATTCACCTTGATGCAATGAACGATGTAAATAGTTTGATCCTATGTAAAAAATATCTTGATGATGTTTGCTTAAACATATAGGCGTTTGCCAATTATACCTAAATGACTTTTGGCCTATATCATTTACAGCCTTTATAGGGGAAGCATCTCCACTATTCTTATTGATTTTAAAGTAATTTCCAAACTGATATCCAACATACACTGTTTGATTATCTCTTGTATCTACCTGTACTTGCATCCCGTCACCATCTCCAATATTTTTATAGGCATTTTGTCCGCTTTGATGCCATGCAGTATTTTCAACAGTGTTTGAAGGTGCTGTCCATGTGCCATTATCTTGCAACCCACCATACACATTATAAGGCTTGGCATCATCCACTGCAATTGCATAAAATTGACCAACTGCAGGATTATTGGCTTTGAACCAATGTGCACCATCGTCATAAGTAATATTTACACCCCCATCATTTCCTGCGATGAGATGTTTATCATTGTTGGGGTTTATCCAAATTCTATGATAATCTGGATGACAATTATCTCCATCAATTTGTTTGAAGGTTGTTCCTCCATCTTGACTCATTACTATCGGATAGCCTGCAATAAATAATTTGTCTGAATTGGTTGGAGATACCGCAATTGTACCGAAGTAATAGCCATAGGTAAATACGACTCCTTCTAAAATTTCGGTATGAGTTTTCTTCCAAGTTTTTCCCGCATCCGTGCTTTGATAAAGCTCAGCACCAATCACTTCTGTATCAAATAAATTATGATCAGCATCGC
>JAGNOY010000156.1 GCA_017989935.1 Chitinophagaceae bacterium | reverse complement strand
TCCAGCTGAAGAAAAAAAGAATTATGTTTTAGCCAAACAAATTGTAAAAGCAAAAGTTTATGGTGCACAAACATATTTGATTTCCTCCTTTTTTCAACCGAGTATCAAAAAGCCAAATACTTATTTCGTGCCGCCTATTCTGCGAAAAGAAATAGTAGAAGCTAGCGTTACAAGAAAAAATCATGTGTTGGTGTATCAGACTTCTACAAGTCAGAAAGATTTAGTATCGGTACTTCAATTACTACCGAAAGAAAATTTTATTGTATATGGTTTGAATAAAGATGAAAGTCATTTGAATGTTAGATTGAAACCCTTCTCGGAAAAAGTTTTTATAGATGATTTAGCCTCATGTAAAGCTGTGCTAACCAATGGAGGTTTTTCTTTAATAAGTGAAGCTGTCTACCTTAAGAAGCCAATTTGTAGTGTGCCGATTTCAAATCAATTTGAGCAATTTGTCAATGCTTCTTATGTAGAAAAACTTAATTATGGCAGACATTTTAACGCATTTAAGGCTGATGATATTAAAGCTTTTTTGTATGATTTGCCAAGTTTTGAAATGTCTATTTCAACCTATCATCAAGATGGGAATACACAATTGTTTTCGATGTTAGAAGCAGCCATGAAAAAAATGTATGATTATCCGCAAAGATACCCGTTTGTTTTTCCACTTTTGCCATGACGCAAAAGTTGAGCAAAAAGTCTAGGCTGAAGATTCTTGGCATAAAAATAATTTCATCTACGCCACTTTTATCCAAACTCGCACTTAATGTTTTTCTTCATATAGCAACATTCGTTTGTGCTCAAACAGTGGATAAAAGTTTGGCTTCGATTTCAATATTTTTAGCTGCCTCGAATCTTAGGCCGTCTTTTCCAAGGAGATTTTTTGCAATTTATTGGTATTAGATAGATGACAACTGAGTTTATTAGTTTCGTTAGGTAGCTTAACAGATAAGCATTAAAAAATTGACATCGAATGAATGATTTTGAACGCTATGTATTGCGGCAACGATAGCAGTGGAAAGCCCACAGTGACGACGAAGGAGGCGCGAGGACTTGGAACGAATAGCGTGTTTGCCGCCCAAAGTATTATTATTATTTGCCAAAATTAATTTAGGGAAAATAAGGTTGTAAATAGCTCAATAATCTTTCAGGCATTTGTACGCGCTTTTGAGTTTTAGGATCAAAGAAAGTAAGTGTTACTTCGCCAATATTTAATAGTTCGTTTTTCTCATTAAATAATTTATGATGAAATGTTACAAACCCGTGAGCATGCAATTCCTTCATGGTGGTTTCAACTGTAATTAATTCGTCGTAAAGTGCGGGCTTTAAAAATTTGCTACTCATTTTTACCACAGGCATTACAACCCCATCTTTTTCCATGTCGCTGTAAGGATAGCCTGCGTCTCGTATCATGACTGCGCGCGCTACTTCATAAAAGGTTGCATAATTGCCATAATACATGAAGCCCATTTGATCTACCTCGGCATAGCGAACGCGAATTTGTGTTGTGGATGTAAGCATAGAACGCAAGAATACAATATTTTTTTATTGATTCTGTATGACTATCGAAATCTTCTTGATAGGGTATAGATTTTTTTTTGACATTTTGTAGATTGATTTGTATCTTGTCAATTCAAATGGACTGTTTAACCAACCATGTCTGCTAACCAAATTTTATAACCAAACTCAATTTTATGGCCACTATTAAATGGAACAATGGCAATATTCAAGATGTTTCGCTTGAAGGTCTAGCTTCTAAAACAAAAATTTATCTAACAGTACATGTGTTTCCTGAAGATGAAATCATCAAAATTGCAGGACATAGTGTAATTGATTGCCTGAGCTTAGATATACAGGATGTGATGTTTCAGCAATTTCAGATCGGCACTGTTTCTAAGCTTACTGGACAAACTTGTAATATCGAAGTGAATGCAAGTAAAATTAAAGTAAAGCAATCTGATGAAGATGGGTCTAAAATTCCAATAACTTGTTTGCTTAATATAGAAACTGAAGATAGTATTTTAGTAGAATATGAATTGAATGATAAGAAAAAACTGAGTGCGAATTCAATTTTTATCTACAAACTGAAATTTTAATTGAGCCATGAAAAAATTGTATGTTTTTGTTTTTTTACTGAATTTATATTCAGCAACACAAGCGCAAATAGAAGAAAACTTAAAAGAGTTAGAGCTAACGAGTAATCCAGCCTATGTGTTATTAGGTGTGCAGCCAACAGATATTCAACGGCCCTCAACCCCAAGAGATTTTACGAGTGGTATTCAATCGGCTATGGTAAATGGTGTTTTGCAACCCAATTTTGCTATGGAATTTAATCCGTTTAATTGGATCAAAAAGCCTCAAGTAAACACACATAGTTTTATTGCCAATGATTATTTCTCGAAAAAAGCCTGGCCTGCCATCAAAAAGAATTTTGCATTTTCCTTAGCTACTTCACCCACTGATACCATGGTGTTTGGTAGTTTCGATCAAGGTACAGGATTAGGTTATGGCTTTAGGGTCACTATTTTTCCAGGCAAGGTAAATCAAGCTACCACAGCAGATTTTACTTCATGGGCTGATGCAGAATCTAAAGAGGTTTTTCTAAGTGTACTTGAAGCATTTATCAATAAAGAAGATCATGTATTTTCATACGACGATGTAACTCGTGCCTTTGATTTGGCTACAAGCAGGCTCATCAAAAACGACAATATTTCTTCGGATTTAAAAGGAAGTATTCAAGAATCTCTAGTTGTTTACAAAGCCACATTTTCTAATTTACTGACTAAAGAAAAAGTAGCCGATAAAATTGAATCTGAAAAGGAGTTGATGAGTAAACAAAAAATGTTGGCGTTAAATCAAATTAATCAACGAGTGATTCCTTTTGCAAGAGATGGTTTTATTTTGGAAGTGGCTTATTCTGGCGTAAGTATATTTCAACAAAATCAATGGGATAGAATGGCTAATGCAAAAAATGCAGTGTGGCTTACACCTTCTTATCGGATTGATTTAGGTAAAAAATCTGATCCTACATTAATACAATCGCTAGATATTATGGCTTTAGGCCGATTTATTCAAAATGACAAAAGAGTTGATGTGGGAAATTATTTTGATGCTGGGGGTAAATTGCAATTCAATCATAACGACTGGAATATATCCTTAGAAGGCATTTCACGATGGGCTTCTAAAATTCCAATAGGGTATAAAAGTAATTGGACTTATTCTTGGATGACAAATTTAATGTATACCATTAAAGAGAATGTAACCCTCAGATTTACTTTTGGGTCTAAGTTTGATGGTAATACAAAAACATATACAGATCCAAAGCAAATGGTAGCTATAGGTGGATTGAATTTTGGTTTGTTGAAATAATTTGCATCCCTCGAATCATGGCTGATTTTATAAACTTGCTTGTATCAACTTTAATTTGTTTTCGATTATTTCAGCTTCTTTGGGTTGTTGGTTCTTTTGATATCCAACAGCTAAGTTGTTATAGTAAGTCAATAAGTTAGGATGATTTTCTCCATAGTTCTTTTCGAATATTTCAACGGCCATTGTAAAATATTGAACTGCCAATTTAAATTCTTGTTTGTCGAAATGCATCAAGCCTATATTATTCAATAACACCCCATAATCGCTATGCTGTGAATTCTTATTGTTGTCAAAAGTAGTTTTTGCAAGTTGATAATGTTGTTCGGCTAACTCGTATTGTTTTAAATGTCTATAGCATTCTCCGATATTATTATAAATATTTCCCACTCTAAAGTGCGGGTCATTTTTTGAACTATTCAGCAAAATGATCAGCGATTTGTTGAACATCTCAATGGCTGCTTCATATTGTTGGTTGTATAAATAATGGGTACCCAAGGCATTTTCTAAAATTCCAATTCGCACATGCTTGTCGTCAAAAAATAGATAAGCCATCTTCAAGGCCTTTTCGGCATAGTTCATAGCCTCTGGGTAATAATTGCATTTTATCAAAGCATTTGCATAATTCTCATAAAAAGTAATTAAATCAGGATGTCCTTCTTTATAAGTTTTTTCGCCAATGTCTACTGCTTTTTCATGACAAGTCAAGGCCTCTTCGAATTTGCCTTTGATCATAAAGGCCCTGCCCATATTGTTTTGTCTAACCCCCATGATCCAATCGTTAGGGGCCAATAAGTCCTTATCAATTTCAAGAGCTAGGTTGAAATAGTCTAAGGCCTCATCTGCTTTGCCCAATTCGGTTAAGCTTAAGCCGATATTGTTGTATAAGCCACTTAATTGAATATCACGAATATGTTGGGTGGTTAAAATTGTTTCAGCCTTTTTATACATCTCAATAGCCTCTTGGTATCTTTCTATATTGTTTAATGTTAATCCTATTAAACTATAAGAGACTGCCGTGTCTACATGATTTTCACCTTTAAAATGTATGCATAATTCGAGTGCTTTTTGTGCATACTTATACGCTTCAGTGTCACTTCGATTGGCATACAAAGCATTGGCCAAATTAATGACAATTTTAAAGTATTGCTCATCGTTGGTAAGACCTTCCTTTTCAGTTAAATGAAGACATTGCCATAATTTTTCTAATGCAGCCTTTACATAACCTACATTTAATTCAAGTTGACTAGCTTCAAATAGATACCCAATATGGGTTGGATACTCTTGCACTGCTAGGTTCAAATATTTTGATGCTTCTTGATAAAGAAATTGTAGTTTTTTGATATTGGCTAGTTCGAAATAGTTGGCTGCACTTTTTATCTGATGAGATCTATTACTTTCTAGCAGTAATTCTTCAGCCTTTTCGTAATTCCCAACTTGTATTTCTTTGAGTGCATCCGCTTTAAGTTGGTCTTCAGCTTGCTGTTGTTGCAATCTTTCTTCGAGTATTTTTTTATCTTGTTGTTGCAAGGCAATAATTTCTTTGCTTGAAGCAAGTTCGAGTAAAATATTCTCTTTGCCTGCCTGTAGTTTTTCTAATTTTTGTACTAAATCTTCCGACGGCTTATGATCAATCAATTTCAGTAATTGATCTATTTTTTCGTTATTGGCTGTTTGTTGTTGAAGTAATGATTTAACTGTTTCGGAAAGCTGCAAGCCTGATTGATCTTCTAGTACATTCGTTTTAGGCGGATATGTTCTGGATAAATACAAATTGAGGTTTTGAAATAAGAGTCTATCAAAATCAGCCGTTGTTTTAAAATCTACGGGAAGAATACGACCTTGTAATTCTTTTTTAAATGTAAGTAATTCAGTATAGGCCTCAAGCGTATCGAGGGTAGGAGAATAGTCTGTTTTGAAATAAATAAAGTATGGCTTTTGTTGTTTTTCTGCATACTCAAATTCTTCGCGCGTGAATTTGCCAATTTTCGAATACATGACAAATACAATTAAGTCGCAATCTAAAATCAACGGATTGATGGCTGCTTGTGCATTGTCCAAACCTGGGTAATTTGAATGCACCATATCAAGTTCCCAATTAATAGGTTCTAGAATCAAATGCTGATGACTTTTAGCCACAGCCAACACTTGATTTTTGAAACTGTTTCTTTCTTCGCTCACTTCGGC
>JAGNOY010000155.1 GCA_017989935.1 Chitinophagaceae bacterium | reverse complement strand
AATTGGAAATCCCAAAAAGTCACTACATCGCAGCCGATGAAATCAATAATTTACTTGTTTTTAAGGAAAGCGAGTAGATAATTCATACATTCAATTTACACAAAACACCCTATGAAAACGCCCACAGCCGATCAATGTTACAGACCCTGAAGTCTAGCCCTGACCGCAGCAAGCTACCGAAGTAGCGCGTAGGGCAGGAAGATTGCCGAATAAAGTAATTGGCTGAGCTCCGAGAAATTAAATCTCCTTAATTCAACTCCAAAATTTTATTAGCTTTGTCTATAACCTAAATCTACAAGCAGCGAATGATTAAACATACAGTGCTTATTACTGGGGCCTCAGGAGGAATCGGCTATGAATTGGCGAAAATTTTTGCCAAGAATGGGCACGACCTTATTCTGGTTGCGCGCAATGCTGAAAAACTGTTAGTCTTTGCCGAAGAATTGCGCACCGAATATAAAGTTCAAGTAGCAGCGTTTGCTCGCGACTTAACGCTCTTAGATCAAATTAGCGAGTTATATCAAGTGATACAGCAAGAAGGCATTTTTATAGATTTCCTCATCAACAATGCAGGCATGGGCGATTTTGGTCCTTTCATCGAGTCCGATTGGCGCAAAACGCAATACATGATGCAGTTGAACATGACTTCTTTAACCTATCTCACTCATTTGTTTCTGCAAGACATGAAAAAAAATGGTCGAGGAAGAATCATGAATGTGGCCTCTTTAGCTGCCTTTCAACCTGGTCCGGATATGGCGGTTTACTTTGCTACCAAGGCTTATGTATTGCACTTTTCAGAAGCCTTGCACTATGAATTAAAAAAGTTTGATATCACAGTCACCAGCTTGTGTCCCGGTCCTACGCAAAGCAATTTTTCAGAAGCTGCCTCAGCCACTTCAAGCAATTTATTTAAATTTAAAAAATTACCTAGCGCCGCCTCGGTAGCCGAGTACGGATTTATGGCCATGATGCAAGGAAAACGATTGGCTATTCCTGGTTTTAAAAATAAAGTGTTTGCTTTTTTTGCACGCATTTCCCCTCGAACTTTGGTAATTCAAATTGCAGCGATGATGAATCGACAAATTTAATTTTTGGGCGTGTGCCCTTGGGCAGAAAAAGTTAACAGACACCGAATGTATGCAGACTGCCCAACGACACCGGGTTTTTCGCTGCAATCTCTCTCGTTTTGAAGAACGAGAGAGGATTTTCGCTACAACCCCTCACGCGGGCATGGTAGTCAATAAGTTTATTTAATGACTATCCGCTAAATTACTTTATAAAACTAATGCACACAGATGGCATCTATCTAATTTCAACATATTGAACAAAATTTTCATGGAGGAGACGGCCTTAGATTCGAGGCAGCTAAAAATATTGAAATCGAAGCCAAACTTTTATCCATTGTTTGAGCACAGACGAATGTTGTTTTATGTCAAATATGATCATGTGCGAGTTTGGATAAAAGTGGCGTAGATGAAATTATTTTTATGCCAAGAATCTTCAGCCTAGACTTTTTGCTCAACTTTTGCGTCATTTCCTGCCCCGATCGCAGCATCGTGGGCAAAAGTGGAAAAGCTACTGGGTATCTTTACGGATAATCTTAGTTTATTCGTATTCTTTTCGAAGTTCCTTGATATCACCAATCAATTGATTCACGGAGGCTTCATTGGTGCCATCATAAATGCCTCTGATATGTTTTTCCTTATCTACTAAAATAAATTTTTCTGTATGGATGAAATCAGGAAGCACATCGGTATTGGTTGTATCCTCGGTGACAGGTACTATATAACTTTTAATAGCCATGGTATATAAGTCGGCCTTATTACCTGTTACAAACGACCATTGCGCTGGGTCAGCATCAAACTTTAAGGAATATCTTTTTAGTTGTTCTACCGTATCAGTTTCAGGATCAACCGTGTGCGATAAGATGGCAACATCTTTTTGTCCCCTAAAAGCCTGATACACTCTAGCCATGTTATCATTCATCTTCGGACAAATACCTTCACAAGTCGTAAAAAAATATTCAGTTACATATATTTTTCCATCAAAATCTTTGTCAGTCACGGTTTTGCCATCTTGGTTGGTAAACGAAAAAGGTTTTACTGTATGTCCAGGATTACCATAAGTTTTCAGGGTTACAGGATGTTCCTTCATCACTTTGTAATAATAAGTCAAGAAGCCTATACCTAATAACATAAAAAACACGAGTAAGAAAATTGCTGTTTTATTCATAATGCGCAAAACTACAATGCAATATTGAAAACAAGACAGTGGATTTGTTAGGGTAATACTTTTATTTGTATAGTGCTTAAATGAATTTTATTTCAAAGTTGTATTAGATGTACTGCAAGTATACTAGGCAACTTGTATATTTGCCCACCATGGATTATCCTTTTTTTTACGAACCTTATGCAGACTTTGACGAGATTGTACTTAGCGATGAGACCATGCATCATGCTCTTTCAGTTTTGCGCATGAAAGAGGGTGATCAATTTTGGTTGACGAATGGACAAGGCAAAAATGTGTTGTGTGAAATTGTCGAGGCTAAAAAGAAATTCTGTGAAATTATTCAATCAGAAAAAATAGAACAGCATCCTTTGGAGTATGGATTACATTTAGGTATTGCACTCACCAAAAATGCTGCGCGCAATGAATGGTTGATGGAAAAAGTAACAGAAATGGGCATTCAACAAATTACGCCCTTGATTTGTCATCGAAGTGAGAAGTTGCATTTACGTAAGGATAGATTAGAAAAAATTTTAGTATCTGCTATGCTTCAATCTAAGCAAGTATTCTTACCTCAATTAAATGAGGCTACCCTATTTAGTCAAATCATTAGCCGGGATGAATCTATCAAGTGTATGGCCTATTGTGGTGATGAATTAGTAAAGCCTCAGTTGATAGACTGTTTAAAGCCTGCAAAGGATACCTTGATATTGATTGGACCTGAGGGCGATTTTACACCAGAAGAAGTTCAACAAGGTGTATCAAACCAGTTTGCTGCTGTATCTTTGGGCATCAACAGATTACGTACAGAAACAGCGGGATTATTTGCTTGTGCGCTCTTTAACGCAATCAATCATTAAAACAACATCATGAATTTGAAAAAATATTTGATTTTTATAGCTTGCTTATTTTTAGCCTCGCCAACTTTTTCTCAGAAAATTAAATTGGGTTTATTGGTTTATGGAGGAGGAGGCGATTGGTATGCCAATCCAACGGCACTGAAAAACTTGGCTAATTTTTGCAATGCCCAATTAGGTACTTCATTCGAAGCACAAGAAGGACAAGTGGAAGCAGGAAGCAGAGAAATTTTAAATTATCCAATTTTATTTGCTACAGGACATGGCAGAATCATGTTTAATGATGAAGAGGCTCAAAATATCAGAATGTACTTGATGGGCGGAGGCTTTTTACATATTGATGATAATTATGGCTTAGATAAATATGTTCGTCCTGCTTTGAAGAAAGTTTTTCCCGAATTAGATCTAGTAGAATTGCCATTTACTCATGCGATCTATCATCAAAAATTTGATTTTGCAAATGGCTTACCTAAAATTCACGAGCATGATAAAAAAGCGCCCAAAGGATATGGATTAATTTATCAAGGACGCTTGGTTTGCTTTTATTCAACAGAAACCGATTTGAATGACGGCTGGGAAGATCCTGAAGTGCACAAAGATCCAGAGGAGAAGAGATTGCAAGCCTTAAAAATGGGTGCCAATATTGTACAATATGCCTTTATGAATTTGTAACTGGTGCTTAATTCAAGTAAAATAGAGTTGTTAGCCTTTTAAATTTTACCTAACTTCGGCATTGAAAAATAAATGAAATGAAAAATAGTGCTCTATTGATAATGCTTATAGCCTCATTATTTGTGGGTTCTTGCAACAAACAAAAAAATCCAGACCCAATATCTCCTACAGCGAATGTGAAGATTAAATTTTTAAATCAAGCAGATGGCGTGTCAATAGTACAAGGCTCGGGAACCTATACCAATAGCGCAGGAAACCAATATACCGTTGATTTACTTAAGTATTATGTTTCCAATGTAATTTTAGTGAAAGATGATGGCAACCAAGTTAAGCTAGGCAATTTTGATTTGATCAATGCTTTTGATGATAACTTTTCAACCGTAGAGGCTTTGAATATTCCAAATGGAACTTATAAAACCATGTTATTTGATTTGGGGATTGAAAAAGGAAGAAATCATAGTGGAGCACAAGATGGGGATTTAGATCCTTCTTATAACATGATTTGGAGTTGGAATACAGGCTATATCTTTTTCAAACACGAAGGAAATTATATAAATTCTTCTAATGTGTCTAAATCATTGACGTTACACTTAGGCACGGATGATGCTTTAGCTCAGGTAACTGTCCCTATCACCTTAGAAGTAACTGGCAAGGATAAAACTATGAATGTGGTTTTTAACCTGAATAAAATGTATGATGAGCCAAAATTAGATTTTAATGCGGACGACTATCATATGTCAGATCTAGCAAGTGATGCAAAGTGGATTGGAGAAATGAGGGTAAATAGTGCCAATGCCTTTACGTTTAAAAATGTAGAATAGTTTCATCTAAATTCAAAGCCATATGAAAGCAAGTTTATTCATTGTTGCATGTATACTCTCATTTAATCTTGGTTTCGGTCAGGCAACTGCAACTGATTTTACGCAAAATGACTGCAATGGATTGAGTCATAATTTGTTTTCGGAACTTAATGCGAATAAGGTAGTTGTTATTGCATGGGTGATGCCTTGTGAATTTTGTGTAGATGGAACTATGGCTGCTTGGAACGCGGCACAAAGTTTTGCTGTTTCTAATCCCGGAAAGGTGTTGTTTTATTTAGTTGATGATTTTGGGGACAATACTTGTGCCGATTTGTCCAATTGGACGGTAACAAATAATGTAGCTGGAGGATCACCAATTTCATTTAATAATATTGGTAAACCAATCAATATGAACGATTATGGATCGGGTGGCATGCCAAAGGTGGTTGTAGTGGGAGGAAGTTCGCATTATGTGTATTTTAATGAGAATTTTAGTGCAACAGATAATGAAGTGGCCATTACAAGTGCGATTGCTCAAGGTTTAACAGGTGCAGTGCCAACTTCATCAATTTCTGTTGAAGAAATAGGATTACCAGGTGTTTTTTTGAATGGAAAAGAATTAATTCTTCCACAAGGAAAAGCAGATCGAATCAAATTGGTAGATATTTCTGGTAGAGTTTTATTAAATCGAGTTCTTAACAATGAGCAAAGCATTCAGGTTCCTGAAATTTTAGATGGAATGATGCTCTTACAGCTTTTTAAAGCAGGGCAATTAGTAGGTGTTCAAAAAGTGAGTTCAAAATAACTTAGTTGGTTTTGTAGAGTTTGAATCACTTTTCATCGTGATTATTCTAGGCCCAATCAACATTTTACATTAAAATGACATTCATTTGGTTGCATTCAAGGGCTGTTTTACCTATCTTGTGAGGACTTGGCATTATTTTAGATAGACTATGTCCACAACCTTTTTCCAACCCTATGAAAAAAGTAAAATTCAAATTTAGAATTTAATCAGGATGAGGAGATTTTATA
>JAGNOY010000154.1 GCA_017989935.1 Chitinophagaceae bacterium | reverse complement strand
TAGGGTTGATAAATTAGCGTTCTCAACAAAGTTTATTGTTCCTGAAAAAGTATAACCAGGAAGTGGGGTTATTGTCAATAATGCACCATCAAAACCAGTAACAGTTGATGTTCCATCCGCATCAGTAACTCCAGTAGCAGTTGAATAGAATAAATACTTTCCATCGTAAGTTGTACCTCTTCCAGCATCGCTTGTGGTCCAATCGAGATTAGATTGCCAAGTTACGGTACCTACGACCACTCCACCTACTACCATGTCAGCTTGTAAAGTTGTCCATCCACCATTACTACTAACATCCCGTACGTTTCTAAAAGTAACCTGATTTCCTGAAACACAACTTTCAATTGCATCGGGTACACCATCATTGTCATCGTCAAGATCTACACTATTCACAATACCATCTCCATCAAAGTCGCAGTTAGCTGCCATTTTGGTTGGGTCGGAACAAGGAACTGTACAATTATTAATAGTATTGTTTAAAGCTTTGTTATAAGTATAAGTGTCATTATATACACCACTTTCTATAGAAGTTTCCAAACCATCTGCAAAACCATTGGCACTAAAAGGTTCTGAGGCAATCGAAGTATTAGACGCAGTGGTACCAGACTCAAAGGAATCAGGACAACCATCATTATCACTATCTAGGTCAAAATTATTTGGGATATTATCGCCATCAGTGTTAGTCCCAACACAACTTGCCTTAGGGTGGGCACTAGGGATATAATTTGTTGTATTGGCGATACTAGTAATTTCATATACAGCACCTGTGGTTGAACTTGAAGTTGCTTCTCCTTGTACTCTATAGAATTTGTATTCACCAGCATTTTGATTGACCGTAAGCACTTTACTCGCCGTTGTAGCTAATGAAGTTGTACCAGTCATTAAATCAGTCCAAGTTATACCATCATTTGATCCATACAAGCTACCAGTGGATCCTGTACCTAAACTAGCAGCATTGACAATGGTCAAGCTTGTAAGCTTAACAGGAGTTGGATATTCTACTGTGAAAATATTTGCACCAGCAAGTTGTTGACCAGACGTAAAGGCAAAATTTGGTGATGCAGAAACGCTTATATCATTATAAAGCAAAGCCGTAGATCCTGTACCGACATTTAAGCCAGTTGTAACACCAATAATATTATTAGCTTCAGCAGCGGTATAATAACAGTTAGGACTTTCAACAGCATCCAATACGCCATCGTTGTCATCGTCCAAATCAACACTGTTTATAACACCATCGTCGTCAAAGTCGCATGTTGCTGCCATCAATAATGGATCCGTACAAGGTGTTGGGCAAGTAATCAATGTTGCTAAAACACTATCAGCTGGGCTAAAACAGTTGTTTAACCCATCTCTGTAAAAAGCATAATATTTAACACCAGTTGCAGCTGATGTTACTTGTGCAGTTGTTAAAGTATCATTAATATTAGTTGGTGGGTTATTTAAACTCCAAACTAGAGTTGTTCCTGTAGGTAATGTACCTGTGTTTGCCAATGATGTTAAATTTACTGTGGTTGTAGGACATGAATTGGTTACAGAAGTAGCATTTATTGCTGGTGCAATTGTTCCAGCTGCACAAGAATTACAGTATGTTCTACTAACTTTTATCGCATCAAACAGTAAAAGACTTGCACCACCTAAATCTGTACCAACAATATTTATTGAATTGTAACTTCCATCAATAGGTGTTATTGGTACAACAACCTTAATAATATTATAAGGGTAAGTTGTTGTAGTTAGTTGTGAAGCATTGATAGTATCAATAAAACCTGTATTACTAGGCGAACCATTTAATGATATAGCAAATCCACCATTATAACCATTAAATTTCCTTACATACATAGTTATTGTATCTCCTGGTGTTATTGGGTTTGCAAAGTTTACAACCCCAGGTGAAACCCAAGATGCGACACTTAATCTATTTGCAGCAATATCTGCTCCTGCACTTGTTACATTTGGAGTACCTACCACTCCTGTATTTGAACCCCAAGATGCACCAGCGTTTCCAGTTGCACTTGTCGCATACTGCGAGTAGCTTAATGTATTCGAACAGCAAATTGGAACAAAGGTAATACTGTCTGCAGGACTAAAGCAACCATAAGTTGAATTACGATAATATGCATAATAAGTACCAGGTATATTGATTGCAGCAGCTTGTTCTGTAGTCAATGTATCGTTTTCAGAAGTTGGTGGATTATTCCCGCTCCAAACTAAAGTAGCCCCATCTGGAGCAGTACCTGAATTAACTAATGAATTTAAATTAAATGTCGAAGATGGACAAGTATTGCTTACAGTTGTAGCTGTGATCGCAGGAGCCGTTGAATTTGCTGTACAGATACAATTTCCCACACCATCCAATTTTATGTTGGCCAAAAACCAATCATCCCCAGCTAAACTTGAATTAAAATTGAATAATAAATCACCAGAAGCAGGTAAACTTGTAGCAGGAATAAATAAATCAAAATGTGTTAGGTTACTTTGCGAAGTAGCTTGAGATGAAGTTGACCAAACTGGCAAAGAAGAAGGCGTAATAATAGCTCCATTAGATGCTGTTGCAGTTGCGGTCATTCCTAATGGTGGATTATTTAATGTGGCATAAACAACTCCTCCCAATTTAATTTGTACACTAGCACTATATGCAGTGGTTCCATCAGTCCAAATAAAGTTATTAGTCCCTGCATCAAAACTTAAATGTACCATTCCTCCAGTTACATTAGCTTGACTAAAATTAACCGTTTGGCTTAATGGATAATTTATAGCGTTATCAGCAGAATTCATAACTGTATTTGTAGCATAACCATTATTTGTTGCTAACTCCCAACTAGAGGCACTACCACCAGTCCAACCAGCTAAATTTCCATTAAAATTTCCATTGGTGATTAAGGGGGTTGCAGGGGCACATTCTTGAGCATCTGCTATTCCGTTGCAATTATCATCTTTTCCAATAGTAATTTTTGTAGTAGCTGTACCATCTCCATTAACACCTGAATAGCAAGGTGCTGATGTGCTTTTAAATGCAGCAAAATAAACACCAAAAGTTGCTGCTGTTGGTGCAGTTATTTGATTTGCCGTTGTTGCAGGAGTACCACTATGCCATGTTAACATTGCCCCTGAAGGTGTATTACTAGCAGTAATAGCAGAAATATCAAGAGTTGTTGCAGGAGGACATAATCCACCGTAGTTAGATAATATTGGAGCAACTGTTCCTGCGGCACATTGCAAATTCCCTTTAAAATCAGAAATAGCAATAGCAGCCACCGGCTGCCCCATTTCTAATACCCAGTCTCCATCGCTACCACTAAGGTTGGTAGATGCTGCTACAGAAATGCCTAAAGTTGATTCTAAGTATCGAATAGCGTCTTCGCCGACTTTTCCTTTAGCAAATTCACAACCATAAATGTTTACATTGTGAATCTCGGTTGTTGCATTATGTATCCTTGAATCAATAAACTCTGCGATTTGTTTGGCATTTTTCCATTCACCTTTTATTAGTAATTCACCAGGACGTCCATGCGAAAATAGCTGAAACACAGATGGATCTGAGTTCGAAATGACTGGAAAGTTGTCTATTCCATTATCCACATAAATATTGGACTGGTGCATTGGTTTTGCTAGTACAAACATAAGACTACAAATAATCAATCCAACCAAAGCTAAATGAGCATAGTTGATTACCATTAAGTACTTTAAACAAATACTACTTTCTGAAATATTTTCAGAAGTGATACTAGTTTTGCTAGCGGTATTTTTCCAAAGGAAAAGTTTAATCGGCATACTATTTCCGATTGAGGGCCAAGTGTGTGAATCTTTCTTCATTTTGATTAGATTTTACTAAGTTTTTTAAAGTTTAATACATAAAACAAAAAGCTCAAGTGTACACCATAATTATAGTTTACATGTAAAATAAAATTATGGTTGCAATAGATAAACGAGAAAGATATTTGGTTTGTGAATGATTAGCTAAAGTTTTTTAAAAATACTTTAGAAGGAGACAAGGGATATGAAATGGTGCAATTGAAATTTTCATTCTTTTTAAGAAAGAGTGTTTAAAATTTAATATCGGTTACTAACCGATAGCTAACGGATACAATTGGCTACGGCGTCTATTGTGCTGATTATAAGGCTATTATACAGATTGTAATATTTGTTTATACTAAAACTTTTTTCATTTTTAAAGTATCGTTTTTATCCGTTACTAACCGATAGCAAACGGTTACAATCGGCTAAAGTTAATGTGGTATAGCTTTGCTATAGAGTCCAGCTCATGTTTTGTGAGATCACAAGTATTTTTGCTAGGCTTATTTTAGATGTTTTTAATAAAAATATTTATCCGTTACTAACCGATAGCAAACGGTTACAATCGGCTAAATTTTATAGCTTATTATATTGATGGTTAGGAAGGATTGCTTTTATTTTTAAAAAATCCAAGTAATAACTAGATTTAATAAAAAAAGGTTTGTGAGTAATGACTGTAATAAAAAAAGCCGCCCTAATAAATTAGGACGGCTTTCTTGTTGTTAAGGTAAATTATGTAGGGACTATTCCTTGATTACTTTTTCAGTAAATCGTTGACCAGAAACAGTGTCAATACCATTTATCAAATACAAACCAGAAGGAAGATTGGTCATATTGACCACAGCTTGTATATTTCCATTACCATCAGCTTTAAGATCAGTAGTAAATTGTAATTTACCATCTAAGCTATAAAGCGATAACTGAACCTGACTGAAAGAATTGATATCAACGATGACATTGGTTCTAACAATCGTAGGCCGTACTGTGTATTTTTTGCCTTTTATTGAATTATCTAAAAGAATCACATTGAAGAATTCTTCAGTAAGATTAAACTCAACAGCAGACAATTTGTAATAATTCACACCAACATTTGGTCTAGTATCAAGGAATTGATATGTTAATTCTTGACCTGCATTGTTGTGTTTTGCTTTAGAATCTTCTGTAGTCAAAAGGTGATAATTGATACCATCAAAACTTCTGTACAATCTGAATTTTTCAATGTCTTTCTCATCTTTTGTAACCCAGTTCAATTGATTTCCACCATTTACTTTATGACCGTTGAAACTAATCAATTCTAGAGGTAGAGGAGTCATCGTTTCCCTCCAATCCATTTCTGAGGTAGTTCCAGTATCGATGTTCGGGAAGGCGGTAGGCGTTTGACCCTCAGTTATATCTATTGAACCACTACCTTCTTTAGGTGTTGTTGTAAAGTTATCATAAATATCTAGTAAACCATCACCGTCAGTGTCAAGTGTACTGCTCACACCAGTAACATTCTCACCAAGATTTATTATTCCATCGTTATTGGTATCCCATGCTTCAATATTGTCTGGTTGTTCAGTATTATCTGAGTCCAAATCAATATAGTCAGGAGTGTCTGTACCGTCAGTATTGGTCGGGATATTTGTATTTCCTGCATCTCCAAATCCATTGGTTTGATCATAAGCATTGTCAATACCATCACCATCGGAGTCTAGACCAGTAGGAGGAATATATCCTGCAGTAGTCTGCCATTCTACGTTGTCCACGATACCATCATCGTCAGCATCGATATCTAGGTAATTTGGATTACCGTTACCAT
>JAGNOY010000153.1 GCA_017989935.1 Chitinophagaceae bacterium | reverse complement strand
ATGCCAACCTGTAACTGTATGAAACAAATCGGTGTGCTGAACTTCCTGCTTTAAAATATCGTAAGTCGTGATAATCATTCCCCTTGCTGCTACTTTGGTTGAAGCATAACCCTTTGTACCAAAGAGAAAGTTTTGAAGCAAGTCGAACTGATACTTATAAAATGGATAGTAAGTGGCGTAGTTATCTGCACTATCTGTTTTGCTAATACCTGCTCCGTGAATAGAAGCGTGGTCTGCAATTTTTCCTGAATTTTTTTTGTAATGTTCAGTCAATTTTTGAATACCTGTTTCGGTTTTCTTCAAAAGCCTGTTGCGTATGATTACACCAACTTCGGTTGCTTCTAAGTGAATTTTTGTTTTAAAACGGTCAGTAACTTTTGTAAGTTGTGCTTTACTTACATTAGCATTATTAATTACATCATCCAATTTTTCCTGAGCTATTGCAATTGTCCAAACCTTGCCGCCTAATGAAGAAAGGGATTCGCTTACTCCTTCCAGGTCTAATAGGTTGAATTTTTGTTGATTTATGGCTTCACTGGCTTCATCAAATAGAAAGATTACTTTCTCATTTTTTTCAACCTTCAAATAGTTGCTTATTTCTTCTTTTAATCGAGCAGCACTAAACTGGTCAATGTCTCTACGAATAGTGGTGATAAGATTATCATAATCTGCATCAGAGTTGCCTTTTTTTATGAATAATTCTTTAATGGCTTTTGCATACTTGAAAGAGCTGGTTTTTAACTCAGTCCAATCTGAGCCTGTGGAATCAAAAATGAAGTCTTGGACTGCAGTCCTATTTTCACTTAGCATTAATTGATATAAAAAAATACCGTGCTCATTTTCAGGCAAGCTAAGAGACCTTAGAAAGTTTCTGAATAGTGTGAAGGATAAGCCCTTAGCAGTATCTTGCTTTGCTATATCAAGAAATACTACTCTTGAGTGAATAGCATCTAACCTTGACAAAGCATTTTTAACTAATGCTTCATCATTAATGCCAATAAAACGCTGGGTTATTCTATCTCTTGCAGGTGTGCCAGCAATGATACGATTACTCAACATATAGCCAAGTAGCTTACCAAAGTATGATTTACCAGAGCCATAAAAACCCGAAATCCAAACACCAGTTTCAAGAATATTAGAAGTGTAAATGCCAACAAAATCGGAATATTCTCTAGCTAAACCATCGGTAACTATATAACTTTCAATTTCTGTTTGTATTTCCTTTTCGGAAATATCTTCCAAGTCAATGACATTTTTGATGTCTTCGGATAAGTCTATGGTTAAAATTTCTTTTATTTTCATTTTTATTTAATTCTTTAGTTAACAATCATACATCTGTATTTGGATGCTGGTCTAGAATTTAGAAACAACAAATGGTCACCATCTTGCGATGCTGGATACAGAATGATTAAAGGTTTTTTAGATTTCATTACCAACTCACTTTCCATTAAGTGAATATTGTCGATACCGCTACCATACAATGCACCAGAATGAATCAATACTGGGATTTTATCTTCATTGTAAGCATTTTCTATTTTAGAAAGTATCATTGAAAAAAGGTCGGGACCAGTTTCGCCTTCGGGTGATTTAAAAATTTGATGAACTGAGCCACGTAACATATCAAACATTTCAGCCAATTGAGATTTGTTATTATCCACAAAAGAGATTAGCAATTCATTGAGGTCTATGATTGAATATTCTAGACCCAACATTTCGTTTATTTTTACGATATATTGGTTTTCTAAACTTGGAAGACAAACCAATAAAATAGAGTTACCCCCATTGGCATTAAGTCTTATTTCAGACCGCTTGTCTGATTCGACTAATCGCATTACTTGCGAAATAGTATGTTCAGGATTTATTGCTGTACTCATATATTGATTCATAAGTTTTTATTGGTTCTATACTTAGTTTATCGCCTGTATAAACCACATTGAAATATTTTGAAAACTTTTTTTGTAATAGCCTGTCGATAAAAGTCTGTTTTTCGTTGAAGCTATATTGTAACCATTCGCTATTCAAAAGATTTGGCTTATCTGCGGTAGCTGGTAACCAGTAAGCGAATAGCACAAACATTGTATCCGATAAATGTGGATGTGTGATGCTTTTATTGACTGAGCCTTCCATCAAACCAAACTTCTTCAATAATGTAAGATATTTCGAAGCTGTTGTAGTTATTGTTATTTCAGACCACTTCTTTAGATCGTCTTCGGTTTCTTTCAAACCTTTTAAGCAAGCAACTACTTCATCGTTTTTTATTGAAACCCTGCCACTGTATAATGCTGGGAAATATACTTTAGAATTTAAGTAGTTTAATAATTCGTTATTTACTGAGGCATTCCAAAACAATAGAAAAAGAACTTCGTTTGAAATTGCATTTGCCTTTATTACCGATTGGAAAATTGATTCTGAATTGGGATTTTTAAAACTTAAGAAAGTAGCTTTAATTGCTTTTTCAAAACGCATTACAGACTTATCCGTTTTAATTGCGGTGTAGGTATGTATTCCGCCTTTTACTTTGATAGAAGCCATATCTTCTGATTGGAAAACTTGAATTAAGTTCCAATCAGGAAGACTTCCTAAAACATTTATGTCTGAGTTTATTTTCACTTTATTTCTTCTTCTTATAATTAATTTTTTTGTCTGCTACTTGCATTGCTTCATTAGCAAATTTTTCATTTTTTACCACAGCATATATTTGGTCTGCAAGCCAAAGGGTTTGCAATTCTTCCAAGTCGGCTTTTAGTATTTGGGCTAATAATGGGATTTGCTCTTTCTTTAACTGGCGAAGCCCTTTTTCAATTTTACTTAGTTGAGCTGTGTCCATTTCGAGCAATGGGGCTACCTGTCGGAGATACAAATTTTGTAACTCTCTTAGTGTTCTTATCTTATCACCAAACTGAGATTCCATCGTTTAATTGTTGACTTGTCAAATATTGGCAAATATAAGAAAATAAAAACAACTAAATGTGTAATTGTGCAAAACTTGCAAAGTTTGCAAAGTGCAAAAAGTCTTTAGATTTTTTGATACAAACCAGCCTTAGGTTTACTAAGGGTATGGTCAAGTGCCATTTTTAGCACATCATCCACACTTCGTGGGGAAAGTTTAAAAGTAGAGCCAATGGCTACGGCTTCTTTTCGTGTAAATTCTTTAGGCAAAGCATCAAAGAATTTACGTTTGTGGTCGCCACCCACAAAGGTCATATTATCACCTTGCTTGGGTAAGTTATTGAACATTAAAATGCTATGAGAAAGGTAGGTTTTAACTACTTGCAAAGCAATGTTGAAATCTTCATCTGTACAAGTGTAATTACTGTTAAGCTCACCATTTTCAAACTTACGCAATGCTGTAAATATCATACAGATTCGGTACATCACTAAACCCAAACGAAATACAATTCCTGAAGCTTCTTCGCTTGTGAATGTGGTAACATCGCTTAACATTTTTGAGAATGTGTCATTGAGTATCTGCCATTGATGGGCTGTTAAATGAATTTCAGTAGGTGACTGGTCTAAGAAGCCTATCAAGTCTAAAACTTGGCTGGATAAGGCTTCAAAATGGTCATTATATACAACGGTTTTGCCAATAGGTGAAGGGTCTTGCCAAAGTATATCATTTTTGAAAGCATAAAAAAGAAAGCGACTAAACAAACCATCTTCGGCAGAAGATATTAGTTTGGGAGCCTGGGCAGGAGTACCTGAAAGGGCGACTGCCAAACGTGGTTCGTTGATTTCGATATACTCATTATTGGTTTTACGAGTAAACGTAATTTTCTCGTGATGAAAGGCAGACCGCAGGGCTGGCGAATAATCGCCCCAATCTTGCTTTTTTGCACCACTCATTGTATCAGCTTCGGTTTCGCAAATAATACCTTGTCCATCGTTCATTTGTAAGTGCTCAATCATTCTTGAATGACTGCTATCAGCAGGAATGAAAACAATTTTGAAAGCAGGCTTTTCGGGTTGCTCTGGTGGTGCATCCCCTTTTTTCTTATTGCGACTTTCATTTTTGAAGTCTATCATTTCGGCATCATACTTTGCTTGTTCTGCTCGGCTTTGTTCTAATACCTTTTGGTGGTGTTTATCCGCCAATCTTTTAGCGTTTTTTAATACTCCTTTGCCACTGGCTGGTGGTGCAATAATGAAGGTGTATAGGTGGGTGTAAACCCTTTCTTGGTGGTAAATACCTGTAACTTTGGGCAGGCATCCGCTAAGGATGGCGATAGCCCCAGTAAAAAACACATCTCGTTTTCTTCGGTCATCAAACGCAAATGAACCTTGTTTTAGAATATCAGGCAAAAGCTCAAATACTTCATCGGGAATAGTAGGAGTGTTTTTTAAAAAGTCTTGTAAATCGTCATCTACGTCATTAATAGTAGGATTTGGAATATTTGGACTTTGCAGTTTTGCAGACTTTGCAAACTTTGCAAATTCCTGTGTATGCTTATCGTATGCACTTTTTACTGTTTCTTGAATTTCTCTTTTAGGTAAATCAAAATGCTGACTACATAGTATTTCAGTATCGGATTGCGATAAACCAGATCTATTGCAATTAGATGCAAGCTGATAAATATAATTGTTGCGGTTGCCATCTGTATATTGGGTTTTATTGTTGGTAAATTGAATTTGTTGATTGAAAATAAAGTCAATAGACAAGTCTAATGGTGCAGCCTTTGGCGGAACTTTGGAAACTTTAGCAGGTTCAAAAGTTTCCTTAATGGGCTTTGCCACTGCATCTACTATAAATTTCTTGTTTTCAATGGTACGATAGGCTTCGGGGTCGTAGCTCATAAAGCAAAGCCTTGTAACATCTTTGCATTTTTCATCAGCCTTTAGCCCTGTTGCTTCTTCGTAAAATTGCATCACTTGTGCATAAGCTGTTTCGTGAAGCTCTACTTCTGTATCTATTTCTATAAATACCTTTAATCCATTACCGCTGGGACTAATAAAGCAAAGATGCGTATAGGGTATTTCTGAAATTTTCTGTTTAGTTGAATGTAGCTGTTCAGGTGTGAGCTTGTCAAAATCAAGATGCACAAAGCCACTGTACATTTCGAGAAAAGGCATTTGCCTTTTTTCGGTAAAAACAGCCGAAGGCGTAAAAGCAAGTAATTGCTTTTTCTTTTCGCTGGCCGCTTCCTTATTGCCTTGTGCAATAAGATTGCGGATTTCTTCTACTTCCGCTTTGTATTTATCGGAAATAATATCCTTACCTATCATCAATAGAGATTTTTTTTCTATTGGGATAGTAAAGTTTTTAAATATGGTACTTGATGCCATTTCTTTACTTTCTTTTCGGTTAAAAAATCTATTTGCGTTTGTTTTTGAGAATGTACTCAGTAGCCAATTTGTCAATTTCATCGGTAGATGATTGACGGTTACGTTGTAACCAATCGTCTAACTCGATACGTTTGAAATAGAGTTTTTTGCCTTGAGGGCAGAAATGGGGGATTTGTTTTGTACTGGTAAGTTTGTACAAATGCGATTCACTTACATCTAAATATTTGCAAGTTTCGCTAAAGTTCAATACTGTTTTTTGCAGTAAGTTTTGCTCGTCTAGCTTTGAAGCTATTTCTGTGAGCTTGTCGAGAATTAAATTTTCT
>JAGNOY010000152.1 GCA_017989935.1 Chitinophagaceae bacterium | reverse complement strand
CATAAGTATTCTTTCAGAAGAATCCCAAATTGAGTCGGCTAGTCTATCTGTAAATTCTTGTGCATATAAAGAATTGCCCATACAAGCTATTAAAAATATCATACATGCTCTTAGGAAAATTCTATTCATAGTTTAAACTTAAAATTAATAATTAGAATAAATTTTGATGAAAACAATCACTTTAAATTACTAGACAATTGATGATATTTTTATCAATCACACCTTATACTGCTTGCTCTAATTTCTTGATAAAATGAAGATACGTTTTTATTAAGAAATGATGAATTTATTTTCCTTCTTTCGAAGTAAGACTTTTAACCCATTTTAACTGAATTTTACTCATTTTTTTGCCCCCATCCTGTCAGTTTCTTCATTCATGCTTTCGTATGTGGACCCTCCGCATCTTCATGCTACCCTCATGCTTTCTTTGTATTCGTAAAACTAACAATCATTCTTTTTTACATACTTCCATTTGAAAACATTTGCGGCAACGATTGTCGCGAAAAGCCCATGCGCCTCGCGTGGCTTGCAGCAAAAGCGTGTCTGCCGCCCCAAAAAAAAAATCAACATCAAAGTGCTACACTACTTTTGAAGCGAATCAGCTACTTTTACATTTATCTTACAAACACATAAATCATTATGGCAAAAAATACTTTCACTTCATTATCAACTCGAGCCCCAAAATCTTTAGACAAAGAGAAAACAAAAGATAAAACTTCAAGCATGCTCGAAGAAATAAGCGAATTACAAAACTTGTTGTTTGCCGAATCTAAACACAGTTTATTAGTACTGATTCAAGGCATGGATGGATCGGGTAAAGATGGACTAATACGAGATGTGTTTACTTCGATGAATCCTCAGGGTGTGATGGTAAAATCGTGGAAAGCGCCTACACCTGAAGAATTATCGCACGATTTTTTATGGCGTATTCATGAACATGCTCCGGCAAAAGGCATGATTGCCATTCACAATCGTTCGCATTATGAAGATGTGCTGGTAACAAGAGTGCATGGTTGGATCGATGATAGCCTAGCTAAGAAACGTTTTCAAGCCATCAATCAATTTGAAGATATACTGTCTACTCACAATCAAACACATATTTTAAAATTCTATTTGCATATTTCACATGAAGAACAAATTGCTCGATTAAATGAACGCATGGAGTTGCCCGAAAAAATGTGGAAGTATAACGAAAATGATTTGAAAGAATCTCAATTGTGGGATACCTATATGAAATACTACCAAGAAGCCTTCGCCCAATGCAATGCAATACCTTGGAATATTATTCCAGCAGATCAAAATTGGTATAAGAATTTTTTAGTGGCAGAAAAATTATTAGAGTCCATGAAAGCCATGAAAATGAAATTCCCTGGCTTAAAGAAATAGACAGATTGAATTGGAATTTTCATTAAAAATTTCTATGTTTGACGCTCACTAAAACTTACGAACATGGGATTTGTATCCGAATTTAAAGAATTTGCTGTCAAGGGAAATGTAATGGACCTTGCAGTCGGTGTAATCATCGGCGGTGCCTTTGGAAAAATTATCGACTCTGTAATTAATGACTTAGTTATGCCTATTGTTGCAGGCATCATTGGCCAACCTGATTTCAGCAATATGTATTATGCCTTTAAAGACACACCAGTTGGTACTTCTTTAGCTGATGCTCGTAAACTAGGACCTGTTTTTGCCTATGGTAGTTTTGTGACTGTACTCATTAATTTCTTACTTCTTGCCTTAGCAGTATTTATGATGGTTAAAGCTATGAATAGTATGAAAAAGAAAGAAGCTGCTGTTGCCGAAGCGCCTGCAGGCCCTTCTTCTACTGATGCATTACTGATGGAAATTCGTGATGCGTTGAAGAAATAAACAAAATGTTAAATTGATTGATACATCATGCCACCACTAAAAATGGTGGCATTTTTGCGCCTCATAAAAAACACTATTCATGAAAAAATTACTTACTCTTTGTGCATTGGCTTTGACCATGCAAACCTACGCTCAAACAACAGACAAACGCTCTGATGAATTACAAAAAGATATGTCTCGCAAGGTAGAGGCTAAAAATGAAGGATGGTCTCGCGGTGGCTTAATTAATTTAGGCATCAATCAAGGTTTACTTGAAAACTGGGTTGCTGGTGGCGAACGTATGTCTTTAGCTTGGAATGGCCAATTCAATGGCTTTTTAACACGTATCAAAGGAAACAAGGCTTTTGAAAATACTTTAGATATGTATTATGGGTTGAATTATGTAGCCTCCAATGCATTTGTACCTCGCAAATTAGATGATCGTTTAGATTTTTCTTCTCGTTATGGTGTGCAACCTAAAAGTTGGACAGTTTCTAAAAGCAAACTTAAAAGAAGTACATATTTAACTGGATTATTTCGTTTCCAAACTCAATTTACTGAGGGATATAATTATGAAGCAACAAATTGGATTAACAGTCCAATTTCTGAATTCCTTTCACCTGGATATTTCACTTTAGCACTAGGTGCTACTTATCGTCCAAATGATAATTTCTCAGTATTTTTATCTCCAATCGCAGCAAGAATGACTGTGGTAAAATCTAAATACACAGCTGCAGCAAGCGCCTTTGGTGTTGAAAAAGGAAAAACTTCTCGCATGGAAGTTGGGGCATACATGACAGCTCGTTATAAAACGCAGTTAACTAAAAACATTCTTTACAATACGCGTTTAGATCTCTATTCGAATTACTTAGCAAAAAATACTGTGGTGAATGGCTACGTGATTGATAAATCTAGTCCTGCCAATATTGATATATTATGGGATAATTTCTTTGCCATGAAAATTAGCAAATTTATCGGTGCTGGATTAGGCTTCACCATGATTTATGATGATGATCAACCAGGTCAAAAAAATAAAGATGGCAAAGACGCAAATGGTGTAATTACTAAAACATATGGTCCTTTGGGTTGGTGGCAGTTAAAACAAGTTTTAAATGTTGGATTTAGTTATAAGTTATAATTAAAGAATTAAATACTCATAAAGAGGTCATCCTTAAAAGATGACCTTTTTTATTGGCTAAGCAAATTGTGTATTTGCATTTTCTCTCTTATCTTCGTTCCCTTAAAAAGAACTACTGTGGCAACTACTTTTGGAAAAGAAACCTATTTATATTGGTACGAAATCATGCAACTTCAACGCAAGTTCGAAGAAAAAACAGGCCAACTGTATGGCATGCAGAAAATCAGAGGCTTTTGCCATTTGTACATTGGCCAAGAGGCAGTATCAGCAGGAAGCATGACAGCCATTCGTGATGACGACAACATGATTACAGCTTACCGAGATCATGGTTTAGCTCTTGCCAAGGGTATTTCAGCAAGAGAATGTATGGCCGAACTTTATGGCAAAGCCACAGGTTGCACTAAAGGTAAAGGAGGCAGTATGCATTTCTTCTCTAAAGAAAAAAGATTCTTTGGTGGACATGGTATAGTTGGTGGACAAATAGGTCTTGGTGCCGGAATTGCTTTTGCTGAACAATACAAAGGCAACGATGCTGTCACCTTATGCTATTTTGGTGATGGTGCGGCTCGACAAGGTATTTTACATGAAACATTCAATATGGCCATGACATGGAAGCTTCCTGTAATTTTTATTTGCGAAAATAATTATTATGCCATGGGTACTTCGGTTGAACGGACCAGCAATGTATTAGATATTTACAAATTTGCAGATGCCTATGATATGCCGGGAGATAGCGTGGATGGGATGAAACCTGAAGATGTGCACGAAGCTATCGAAAGAGCAGCACGTCGAGCAAGAGATGGTCAAGGACCTACCTTACTTGAAATAAAAACATATCGCTACAAAGGTCACAGCATGAGCGACCCAGCTAAATACAGAACGAAAGAAGAACTAGAAGAATATAAAGAAAAAGATCCTATTGAATACGTGAAGCGTGTTTTATTAGAACAACAATTCGCTACAGAAGCTGATTTAGAATTGATTAATGACAAAGTGAAAACTATCGTGGATGATGCAGTTGATTTTGCTGAAAAATCTCCATATCCTACTGTAGATGAAGTGTATAAAGACATTTATTCTGATGATACATATCCTTACATTTTAGATTAGTTTTCTTAGTTTTAAAAAATATTAAGCCTTCATCTCAGGATGAAGGCTTTTTTATTTTGCTTGAATTTTATAGCGTACTGCAAGCATTCATGTTTGATGTGATAGTATATTTGGAAACTTAAAATTTAGGGCATGCAGTATCAGTTCAGAGAGATTGAAAAAAAATGGCAACAAGATTGGATAGATAAAAAAGTATATGAAGTCAAAGAAGACCATAGCAAACCAAAATGCTATGTGTTGGATATGTTTCCTTATCCTTCTGGTGCAGGATTGCATGTAGGTCATCCATTAGGTTATATAGCCAGTGATATTTACGCAAGATACAAAAGACTCAAAGGCTTCAATGTACTTCACCCTATGGGTTTTGATTCGTTTGGATTACCTGCAGAGCAATATGCCATTGAAACAGGGCAGCATCCAACAGTCACTACTGAAAAAAACATCAATCGCTATAAAGAGCAATTACGAAATATCGGATTTTGTTTTGATTGGAGTCGTGAAGTAAAAACTAGCGAGCCCGACTATTATCGTTGGACTCAATGGATATTTTTACAATTATATTCAAGTTGGTATAATCCAGTAACAGATAAAGCAGAACCTATTGCTACTTTAATTGAAAGTAAAGACGAACTCACTGAACAAGAATTAATGACATATCGATTAGCTTATCGCGCCGAAAGTTATGTAAATTGGTGCGAAGCTTTAGGTACAGTATTAGCGAATGATGAAGTGGTAAATGGAGTTTCGGAACGAGGAGGGCATCCAGTTGAACGAAAATTAATGAGTCAATGGTTTCTTCGAATTACTGCCTTTGCAGAAAGATTGCTTAAAGGTTTAGAGCTTGTAGATTTTCCTGAGAGTTTAAAAGAAATGCAAAAAAATTGGATAGGAAAAAGTGAAGGCGCTGAAATACATTTTAAAATCAAGGATCACAATAAACAGGTCAAGGTATTTACCACTCGACCGGATACGATTTTTGGTGTATCGTTTATGGTTTTAGCACCAGAACATGAATTGGTTGATTTGATTTCAACACCTGAACAAAAATCACAAATTGAAGTTTATCAAAAATTTACTTCTTCACGAAGTGAACGAGAGCGTTTGGCAGAAACAAAATCTATTTCGGGTTGCTTCACTGGGGCATATGCGCTTCATCCATTTACAGGTAAAGAAATTCCAATTTGGATTTCTGAATATGTATTAGCTGGTTATGGAACTGGTGCCATTATGGCTGTGCCTTGTGGAGATGAGCGAGATTACGCTTTCGCGAAGCATTTCAATATTGATATTCCAAACATTTTTAAAGACACAGATATTTCAGAAAAAGCTTGTAGCGATAAAAATGTGTTAATCACCCAATCAGATTTTATCTCTGATTTATCAGTAAAGGAAGCATCTAAAAAAGCTATTGAAAGAATTGAAGAGTTGAAATTAGGTGTGCGAAAAATAAATTATCGTATGCGCGATGCAGGTTTTAGTAGACAAAGATATTGGGGCGAACCTTTTCCTGTACTATACAATCAAGCCAATGAAATAATTCCTAGTCATGCCA
>JAGNOY010000151.1 GCA_017989935.1 Chitinophagaceae bacterium | reverse complement strand
AGTAAGTGTTGCACCATTGACTGTGCCGTTGTTGGTACCAACTGCATCATTCGCATTGCCTGTGAATGGGTAAGAGGCTATCAAGCCTATAGATTGATTATAGTCCGCTTGTATTTGCATATCGGTTAATGGGGTATTATATATTTTTATGTCATCAATAGCCCCGTTGAAAAAATTATTATAAGCTTCCCAAAATCCTATTTTGATATTTGCAGTATTTGTAATTGGATTAGCCGTATTCGTAACTGTTGAAATTAAAATCCCATCTACAAATAATTTAACTGCATCATTTGCATTATCAAAGACCAATACAGTTTGATGCCAATTGCCATTATCTATTGAGCTTGTGTTGCCTAAACCAAACTCAGTGCTCCCGTTGCCAACTCTCGCTTTTGTTGCTTTCTCACTGGCATTTACAAAAAGGTGAAATGGCTCATTGAAGCCATTGCCATCTGAATTTTTAGATATTAAATCCCAATACAATTTCCCAGCTGTACCAGCACCATTATATTTAAACCATACTGAAATGCTATAATTATTTAAATTAAAAACTGCATTATGATTGATACTAATATTATCATCCACCCCATCAAAACTATAAGCACTGTTGGCATTGCCAAAACGATCGGTGGTAAGGGTTGCACCATTGACTGTGCCGTTGTTAGAGCCTATGGCATCGTTGGCATTGCCATTAAATGGGTAGGAAGCAATTGGCATAGGCGTTTGCGCTATAGCCAAGAAATTCAGTAGAATTAAGGAAATAAAAAATAAATACTTCTTCATAAGGTTGAATTAGATAAAAAGTTGATTTGGTTAGGAATCACGCGTAAAATTCAGGAAAAAGTAACAGGCATACAATAGCTAGATATAGCTATGTCCACAACAGGTATAATCTTCTTATTCTACGATAGTTATAAAAGGACGTTGACGATCACAATCAAAAATTATTGTGAGGGATTGGGAAACGCCCTTTTCAACAAATTGCTTCATCGCTTCTTTGATGCGGAAAATTTGCTCTTTTAAAAACTCCTTACTTAAGATGGCTTCCTGAAAATAAGGATTCAATTTATACTCACAAGCTTTTTGCTTTGCCTGCACCAATTCTTGTCCATAATCTTTCACGCGAGAAATAAATTGTTGATGCAAATCTTTTTCCAAATTCAAATTGGCCAACCAAATCATATCACCCATATTATCCATAAGATCTTGGGTTTGACTTGCAATTTGCTGGATATACACCAAGGATTCTTTTGAACAACCCTCCTTCTGTAATACCAATTCGGCAAATATATGTATGCTGCTTAAACATGCACCTACTTCATATTGCAACGATTCCTGCATGGCCAATTGACGTTGATGTTGTTCATTTTCTTTGTGAAGTATATCATGTTGAATTTGAATGAGCTCACTATTTTTATTGCCTTCTAATACCAATAATTCTTGTGCCTCCATTCTTGCTTGTTGATTTAAATAATTGCGATATCCAAGGGCAGAGGAAAAAATTAAAATATCAATTAAACAACCTATAAAATAAATCTGATATTGAAACAGACCCAATATTTTAACTTCAAAATAAATTGACAAAATAGACATCAAGCTGCATATAGCATAGGCTAAACCACCAATGATGATCGTGCGAATAAAAATTGTTTTTCGAATAAACCAAGCTCCAATTAAACCTAAAAAAGCACAAGTAGACAAAGACAATTTAGAAACAAGAAAGAAGGTTCTTGTCAAATAACATTCGTTAGTAAAAAATATTTTATACAAATGAATCACAAATAAGATTGAGGCACAAGTGTAAAATAAAACAACTGCTAGCTTTATGATTCGTGCTTGTTTATTTGCTTCTAATACCTTAGAAATAAAATAAACATAACTCACTAACATATACAAAATCACTGTGTAATCGATAGCAAAACCTAACTTATTCATGGAGTATTCAAAAGAATCGTAATTAGACACTCTTCTAAAAATTAAATACACCGTCAAAGAGAATAAGTAATTCGCATATAACAACAAGAATTTGTCTCGTTGATGAAAATATAAAATAGTATGATAAAAGCAAGTAATACTGGCTGCTCCTAGAACTATATACTCTATAATGTCATTTATACTCAATCTTAAAATGATTAACTTTTTTGATTTTTCAACGCGTATGCAACAGCCTCACCTAATGAATGTACTTGTAACTTCTCATAAATTTTTTTGATATGATTGTTTACCGTTCCATAGCTTATGGCTAATGCATCTGCTATCATTTTATAACTCAACCCATCAGCCAATTTGTTTAATACTTCTAACTCACGTGGACTTAAGCTTTCTAATTTATTGTCTACCACATGCTCCTTCTTGAAATAATTCATCACTTGCAATGCCACACTTGGCGTCATAAATGCTCCACCATGAAATACTTCGGTGATGCTTGATATGATACTTGAAATCGAAGCTTTTTTGAGTATATACCCATCAGCTCCATGTTGCAAACAAGCAAATATTTTTTGTTCATCTTCATACACTGTTTGCATAATCACCTTAATAGAAGGATGCGCTTGCTTAATTAATCGCACGCCTTCAATACCATCTACTTCTGGCATTTCTATATCCATCAACACTACATCAGGCCGCGCCAATGCAACTTCCTGCAGCACTTGGGTGCAATTCGACGCACTCCCTACGCAATTCATATTTTCTGTAAGTTCAAGCAAAGCCATCAAGCTATCACGTCTAGCTTTATTATCATCGTAAATAAAAACAGAAATCATTGGCCAAATTTAGGTATTTACCCATTAACTATAATGACTAAATATAGCTATAGGAAAACGACATTCGATACTTGTTCCTTTACCTGGCTGACTATGTATCTTAGCAAACCCAGATAGGGTGGTGCATCGATTTTTAATATTTTGTATTCCATCACCATAGGTTACAACCTGGTGGTCAAAACCATTTCCATTATCTTCTATCGTCAAGAGAATCTCTTTATGTACAATGACCATACGAATAGTAACTAACTTTGCCTCACTATACTTTCTACAATTATTCATTGCCTCTTTAATAATCATCAGTACATTTCTTCTATCTGCGGGTTTCTGTATGATTAATTCTATTTCTTGGTCTATGTCAATCTTATATTTAATTGATTGAACTGTAAATAAATCTCCTGCATATTCATTCACTCTTTTAGCAATTGTTTCAATTTGCCGTTCCCTGATTTTCATGCTCCAAATTATATCTTCTGTTCGCGTCATTAATTCTTTAACTTGATAGGATACTTTTTCTGCTAAAGGACTAATGGATGCAGGCTTCGATTGACTGTTGGCTAATATCAATTCATTATAGATTAAGATACTACTCAGTGTTGAACCTATATCATCATGCAAATCAGCACTGATTCTATCTCTTTCTTTAAGAATCATTTCTGCTGATTGATGTATAGCACGTTTCTCTTGTTCATTTTTAAGTCGATACAAATTATAAATCCACCAACCAATTGCCAGAATCATTAGGCTATAAAATAAAAAAGCCCAAATGGTTAAATACCAAGGAGCCAGTACTTTAATTGAAGCCAAGCTTACCCAAGTAGAGCCTCCTCTTGGGTTGCGGATATTCACTTCCATTTCATACTCTCCAATGGGCAAACTCGTATAGCGCAAATCAACCGGATATGTACTTTCCACAACTTGTTTATCATAACCTTTCAATCGATAAGAAATAATACTTCCATAATTGGGATACTTCAATTTGAGCAATCTCGCAGTAAAGCCATTTTTATGATAGGGAATTTGATAAACCAATTTCCCATGTTGATTCACAGGAGTGGTTAAAACCCCACCTACCGTCATTTCTCGAAGCAATACAGTTGGCTCTTTTTCCAAATCAATCCCTTGACCTAAGCGAAATACAGAAAAACCATCTATACTCCCAAATACCATATCGCCGTTTTTTCGATGAGCGAAAGCATTCGTATTAAATTCTACACTTGACAAGCCATCCTCTAAACCAAATGGCAAAACTTGCTTAGTTTGGGTATTAAATCGAAATACACCCTTATTGCTCGAACACCAAAATGTGTGACTAAGTAATCGATCAGGAATTAAACAATAAATACACTGACTTGGCAAACCATCGCTTTCGTCGAATATTTGGTAAGTAAAATCTTTGGTATTTAATTTCAACAAACCTAATGAAGTAGCTATCCATAAAGTATCTTGTATTTCTACAAAATGTTTGGCATTAAATCCTAAGGGAATTTGTTTAATTTTTTTATACGCTTTTGCACCCCTTTCATATATCTGCAAACCAGCAAACATGCTATTGACATACACCCTTCCTCTGTGATCTTTATAGGAACTCAAAATAACATTTGATGCGCCAAGTTCATAATCCCTATGCAGGCTTCCGCTAGCATCCAATATGGAAACCCCTTGCCTACTTCCTAACAAATAGGTGCTATCAGTTAAAGCACTCATATTGATAAAATAGGATTGATTATAGGCATAATCTTTAGCTTCTATCCGAGTAAATAAAAACCCAGATTCTTGTTTGTATAATCCCTGTTCTGTGAGCAAATAAATAGTATGATTCTTAGTCTGAAATAGCTGTTGTATTGAAGTTGGTTTTCTTTTAGCATCTATTTGCTCAGGCTTAATAATTTTGACGACTTCATACATATTATTCAAAAGATAGATATTGCCCGTCACAGTATTCACCCACAATACACTATCTTTATCTTCAATCAAATTTTTTATATACTTATCCTGCTTGACTAATAACCTAGGGTCATTTTTAGAAAACAACGTTCGTGCAACTTTGCCTTTCAAATCAGTATAATTCACTCCACTTCCTAAACAAGAAACCCAAAGTACTTCTTCCTTACTTACCATCATAGTACGGACAAAATTTCCTGTCAAGCTTTGACTATTTCTTTCATCGTACTGCCATAACTGATTATTTATTGTCTTATCAAAACCGAAAACAAGTATGCCTATATCTTGTGTTCCTGCAAACAACTTCGATGAACTTTTAGCTAAACATTTCACTTTGATTTTTTTTGACAATTGAAATTCTTGTTTAGCTTTTATTGAAAACAAGCCATCATCAGTGGCTAAATAATAAGTTGAATGGTGAACTAAAATATCATTCAACAAATGAGATTCATGTACTTGTTCAAATAATTTAAACAAACTTGTATCAGCGAGTATGGCATCATAAAGTGCAGGATATAAAGAAGCTCCATGATTGACAGCAATTTTATTTCTGCCAAAATAATTATTCCATAAAATGCTTTTATATGATTTCTCTTTGACGAATTGCTTCTTAATTAAATCAAAATTCCATAATTCATTGTTGATACATAATACCAAAACTTGCTTCTCAAGATGAATTATCTTTGTATCATTTGGCTTGCCATTGATATTGTAAGAAACAAATTTTTCACTGTCTCGATTCAAGATATTTAAACTATGCGAAGTCGCCACTGCAATTTCCTTAGATGAAATCTCAAGTAAGGAATTAATCAACGAACCTCGTATTGAATTCGGATCTTTTAATCGCTCTCGAAATATTTTCACATTAAACCCATCATACCTATTCAAACCATCCCAAGAACCAAACCACATGAAACCTTGACTATCTTGCATCATACATGTCACATTCCCTTGCGACAACCCCTCATTGACAGTTACTTGTGAAAACTTAGGCGTA
>JAGNOY010000150.1 GCA_017989935.1 Chitinophagaceae bacterium | reverse complement strand
CAACTGAAAAGTCTTTTCATCATCTAAGGCTATCTTATCTATTTCAAGATCAATCCCATGATTTTCCTTGATAAAAATTAAGGTATCACGAATGATACTTAAGTTACTTAATCCTAATACGTCTATTTTTATCGCACCAGCTTCTTCAACTACATTGCCTGCAAATTGAGTTACATACAGATCGATATCTTTTTGCTTGCATAAAGGCAAAATTTCCATCAAATCGCTTGGTCCAATGATAATGCCTGCAGCATGTATCCCAGTGTTTCTTACAGTACCTTCTAACTTCTCGGCTTCGTGTAAAATAATACTTTTAAAATCATCACTTTTGTATATCTCCTGAAGTTTTAAAATATTCACGACCTCTTCACCTGAAACACCTTCTTCTTTTTCAAGATCAGCTTGTTTTACATGTAAGATTCGACCTAGGTTAGTGCCCGGTCTATCAGGAACTAGTTTGGCTAGCATATTACTTTCATCCAAAGGCAAATCCATCACACGCGCCACATCTTTAATACTACTTTTAGCCGCCATGGTGCCATAGGTTATGATATGTGCAACTTGGTTTTTACCGTATTTATCTACAATATATTCTACCACCTTACCACGACCAATATCATCAAAATCAGTATCAATATCGGGCATGCTTGCACGTTCTGGATTTAAGAAACGTTCAAAAAGTAAATTATACTTCATCGGATCAATCGAGGTGATGCCAATGCAGTAGGCAACTACAGAACCGGCTGCTGAACCACGTCCAGGTCCTACTAATACACCCATTTTTTTACTCGAGACAATAATGTCTGATACAATTAGAAAGTATCCAGCAAATCCCATTTTTTTAATGACGCCTAATTCAAATTGCAAACGCTCTTCTAATTCAGGAGAAAAAATGCCATAACGTGCTTTAGCTCCTTCATAGGTAAGAAATTCTAAATATTCTTCTTGTGTTTTGAAGGGAGCTGGTACAGGAAAATTGGGTAGCAATAAGTCGTTGGTAACACTCACCAATTCTACCTTATCTACTATTTCATTGGTATTATCAATAGAAGCAGGTATATCAGCAAACAATTCAATCATTTGCTGAGTATTCTTAAAAAAGAATTGATTATTGAAAAACGCAAATCGTTTCTTTTTATCACTGATATCATCGTTGTCACCGAAATCTTTCATCTTTTCGGTCGATTGCTTTTCACCTGTATTAACACATAGTAAAATATCATGGGCATTACTATCTTCTTCTTCCACATAGTGAGAATCATTACTAGCAATTACTTTAACTTGGTACTTTTCTGCAAGTCTCAATAATTCAATATTCACTTTATCTTGATCTGGAATGCCATGGCGTTGAAGCTCCACATAATAATCTTCACCAAAAATATCTAGCCACCATTTGAATTCTGCCTCACCTGCTTCTGGCCCATCTTTCAGAATAGTTCTTGGTACAGAGGCTCCTAAACAACAAGTTGAAGCAATCAATCCTTCGTGATACTTCAGAATCAATTCTTTATCAATACGCGGATATTTGCTATACAATCCTTCTGTAAATCCTAGAGAACAGAGTTTGATTAAATTCTTATACCCTTGTTTGTTTTTGGCTAATAGTAATTGATGATATCTAACATCTCTTTGATCTTTGGTAAATTGTTGTTTTCTTCTATCTTCTACCAAATAAAATTCACAACCAACAATAGGTTTAACCTTTAAACTTCCATCTTCATTTTTATATTTCTTAGATTCCTTCACGAAATCAAATACTCCAAACATGTTACCATGATCTGTGATGGCCACTGCGGGCATTTCATCTTGAAGGGCCTTGGCAAAAAGCTTTTTAATGCTACTAGCCCCGTCTAATAATGAATATTGGGTATGGTTATGTAAATGAGAAAATTTCATGGCTTAATCAGAAAGGGTATCAAAATTAAATCAAAGCTTCAGTCAATACGAATAAAGTTGTAAACAACCGAGCCTTGAAAAGTGCAAAAGAAAATAGTTCAATTTTATGCTTCTTTAAGGACTTATCAGCCTAGAATCATGCTTCGCCAAGTTGGTATCAGAGTCTTCTATCTTCTTCACGAATCGCCAAATCATTGATGCTGGCATAACGTTTGGCCATATAGCCCATGTCATCAAACTCCCAATTTTCGTTTCCATAGGCTCTCCACCATTGCCCCTGTTCATCTTGATATTCATATTCAAATCTTACGGCGATTCTATTTTCATGATGGGCCCAATATTCTTTCTTAAGCTTATAGTCTCTTTCTTTTTGCCATTTCTTTTCTAAAAAAGCTATTATTTCTTCATGCCCTTGAATAAATTCATGTCTATTTCTCCATGCACTATCAACTGTGTAAGCCTTAGCAACTCGAATCGGGTCTTTACTATTCCAAGCATCTTCTGCCATTTGAATTTTTATCTTGGCTGTTTCAATCGTAAATGGCGGACAAGGTGGTCTAGAAATTTCTGACATGGAATAATTTTAAAGTTCAACGTAGGAAAATTTGAGTCACATCAGTCTCTACATTTTAATGAATGATATCCTGAATTATATCGAGATGATGCTTACTATGAATTTCTAAAAACTTCACGGTTTGTTCTAATTGCAGATGATTAAACACTGGATGATCAAAGAATCTATCTTTTGAAATCGTTTGTAAAACCTTTATATTTTCGCGAGTTTGCATTATGTGCTTCATCAAACTTTCAGCAGAATATTGTATACTAGGTTGCACAGAAGCAGGAGATTTTGCCTTCCCTCTGGGTATCTTTTTTAATGTAAAAACGATCAATCTTACCAAACTAAATTTCTTGCTGTATTCCGATGGATTTGAATTTGCCAAAGATTCGGTAATCTTATCTAAGGTTAGCAAACTGTGCTCAATATGCCAACCCACATTAGAAGAAGACACTTCATTCTTTGATTTCATGGCATGAGGGATGGCTTTTTCTAATTCTGCCAACAGACTTTCTAGTTTATTCATAATTACCATTATTTTCAATGGTAAAAATACCCACACTATCAGCACCTGTTGAAGCTTTAATACCCTTTAAATACATGGTATAAAAATAGCCGGGTTTTGCTTGATAAATTGGTTGAGCAAAATTAATATCCCCTGTTATTTTAAATGAATGATCTCCGGCATTAAAGGATGTATAATTCGAATAATCTCCGTTTGAATAATTAGCAAACAAAATAGTTGCATTGGTATCCTTAGTCACACTTACTGAACCTACATCATTTCCAAGATGTATAAACCTGATTTTGCATTCAGAACCTTGCGGCGTGACAAACAATTCATCAAGTATTTTAAACTTTACAACAGACATTGAATCATATACCAATAAACTATAAGCTTTATTATCCATTATTGTAATGGCAGTATCTATCACTACGCTGCCATTAGAGTTTTTGATTTGAAGCTTTCTATAACCAGCCAAGTACTCACGGAAATAAGTGTAATTTAAATATTGTACATTACTAGAATAGATAGTCTGATAATCTACATCTAAATTGACATCTCCTGTGATGGATGAGGCATTGATCAAGCGCATTTTTCCTTTATTGTCTACAACCTTATGGCCTTCACATGCACTAAAACATACAAGTACAACTAAACCTAAACTTACTAAACCTAAAAAATTCTTCATATACAAATTTTATAAAAAACGTGGATGTTGTAATTGTTCAATAAAATGAGAAATCAAACTTGGCTTCAATACGATGGGAAATACTAAACCAAAAATACCTCCCCACATATGCGCATCATGTCCAATATTATCTTGACCTCTTTTACTCATATAGGACGAATACCAAATATAACCAACGCCAAATAAGATAGCTGGAATAGGTATGGCAAAATAAATTCTTAATTCTTGCCAAGGATCAAAAATAATGGTTGCAAATAATACCGCAGATACTGCTCCACTCGCGCCTAAAGATCTATAATACGAATTGCTTTTGTGCTTCTCATAGGAGGGAATACTTGAACAAAATAGCGCCAAAAAATAAAACAAAGGATAAACAAACATATTGCCAAAAAGCCCCTCAAATACTGTCTCCACAATAGGTCCAAAGAAGTATAAAGTCAGCATATTAAACACTAAATGTCCAATATCCGCATGAATAAATCCATGAGTAAAAAAACGCCACCATTCTTTTCTTTCCTTTATGACTAAAGGATAAAAAATAGCTTTGTTCAATAAATCAGCATTATTAAATGCAGAAAATGAGATTAATACAGTTATCCCAATAATTACAAATGTGATCATAGATGTCATCATATTATCCTATTTGTTTTTGATTGTATTCTTTCAAAGCTTGTTCAAGACAATCCATCGCTTGATCAATATCTTCTGATTTAAGCACATAGGCAAATCTAACTTCATCTACGCCCAAACCTTTAGTGGCATAAAACCCTGCAGCAGGTGCCATCATTATGGTTTGCCCATTGTATGAAAAGGATTCAAGCAACCATTGACAAAATTTTTCAGCATTATCTACAGGCAATTTAGCCATGGCATAAAAAGCGCCCCCAGGATTTGGACATAAAACGCCAGAAATTCGATTTAATCTACTCACTAATAAATCTCTACGTTTCAAATACTCGGCTTTGACCGCATCAAAATAATCCAAGGGTAAATCCACCGCTGCTTCTGCAGCAATTTGAGCAAATGTAGGTGGACTCAATCGGGCTTGTGCAAATTTCATAGCTGCGGCATATACATCTGCATTTCTGGTGATGAATGCGCCTATTCTGCCTCCACAAGCACTATAACGTTTAGAGATAGTATCCATTAAAATCACATGTTGTTCCATGCCCTCTAAGCTTAAAGCCGAAATATGCACATGACCATCATAACAAAACTCTCGATAAGCTTCATCTGAAAACAAGAATAAATTATGTTTTAAACAAATATCCCTCAATACATTCATTTCTTCTTTCGAATACAAATAACCTGTAGGATTATTTGGATTACAAATCATGATTGCCTTAGTTCTTGGCGTAATATTCTTTTCGAAATCTTCTATCGGAGGCAATTTAAATCCTTCCTCTATACTTGAAGATATAGGCTTAATGACAACTTGTGCCGCCACAGCAAAACCATTATAGTTTGCATAAAAGGGTTCTGGAATAATGACTTCATCACCTGCATCGAGGCAAGACATTAAAGCAAATTGTATAGCCTCACTACCGCCAGTGGTCACAATGATCTGATTGATGTTTAAGTTCAGGCCTGAACGACCATAAAACTCAACTAATTTTTTTCTGTAACTTTCAAATCCAGCACTATGACTGTATTCAAGCACTTTCATGTCTGTATGCCTTACAGCATCGAGCATAGCTTTAGGCGTTTCGATATCTGGTTGACCTATATTTAAATGAAATACTTTGATTCCTTTTTTCTTAGCCGCTTCGGCAAATGGAACTAATTTACGTATCGGAGAAGAGGGCATTTGAACGCCCCTTGAAGATATATTTGGCATTTGGCTAAATTATCTATTCTAGCTTAATTAGTCAAATATATTTTATTAAATGCTACAATCTTTAAGAACATGCCCTTAAAAACAAACTTTAGCCAGGGACTCTTGAAATATATTTATCCATTTCTTTCAATTGATCGAGTATCATTTGGTTTTTAGGCTTACAAGCTTTGGCCTTTTGATAATAAAATTTCATGCCTTTAAAATCTCTTCTTTCTCCGCAAATGCTTGATAATTGAAGAAAAGCTGAGGC
>JAGNOY010000149.1 GCA_017989935.1 Chitinophagaceae bacterium | reverse complement strand
GGGGAGATACTTCGTAAAGAATTATCCATTCATACTTTTTCTGATATGTTGTTTGTATTTCCTTTTAGGTATATCGACAGAAGTAATTTACATAAAATTAAAGACATCGAAAGTGATGGCTCACCGGTTCAATTGTTAGGGCGAATTGTATTTTCAGAAGATGTGGGTGAAGGGCGTTCGCGTAGATTGGTGGCACATTTTAAAGATACTACGGGTAGCATAGAATTGGTTTGGTTTAAAGCGAGTTCTATGATAGAAAAAATGGTTACACTTGGAGGCGATTTTTTAGTGTATGGCAAAGCAACTAGGTTTAATGGTGTTTGGAATATTTCTCATCCTGAATTAGAAAAAATCGAAGCAGGTACTTTATCTCAATTACCTGCTTTTCAACCAGTCTATCCATCAACAGAAAAACTTAGACAGCGTTGGTTGAGTGGAAAGAATTATGTTCAGTTAGTTAAGTCACTTTTTGATTTGATCTCGAATAATCATATTGAGGAGATACTTCCTAATACCATCGTGAAGGAGTACCAACTAATGGGTAGATTTGAAGCCCTAAAGGCCATTCACTTTCCAGAAAATCAAAATGAAATTGAACGAGCAACATACAGGTTGAAGTTTGAAGAATTATTTGTTCATCAAATTGGAATTTGCAAACTCAAATTAAATCATGCACTAGTTCAAGGTTTTGCATTTCACAAAGTGGGCGATTACTTTAATGAATTTTACAAACAACATTTACCATTCGAATTAACCGAGGATCAAAAGATGGTTTTACGAGAAATTCGTTTTGATACGCAAACTGGTCATCAAATGAATAGACTGTTGCAAGGTGATGTAGGTAGTGGGAAAACCATTGTTGCTTTGTTATGTATGCTGTTGGCACTTGATAATGGCTTTCAAACTTGCTTGATGGCACCTACTGAAATTCTGGCACAACAACACGCTGTAGGCATCAGTGAATTGTTAGCTCCCTTAGGGTTGCAAATCGGTTATCTTACTGGAAAGGTTAAAGCAAAAGCCAAGCGGGAAGTATTGGCAGGTTTGGCAGATGGTCGTATTCGAATTGTGATTGGTACACATGCATTGATAGAAGATACAGTTGTCTTTCAAAATTTAGGCCTATGTATTATTGATGAACAGCATCGCTTTGGCGTAGCTCAAAGAGCAAAACTTTGGAAGAAAAATATTTTGCCTCCACATATTTTAGTGATGACAGCTACACCCATTCCAAGGACATTGGCAATGACTAGTTATGGTGATTTGGAAGTTTCGGTGATAAAAAATCTACCACCAGGTAGAAAGCCAATCTCCACAATTCATCGTTCAGAAATGCATAGAGCTAAGGTGATGGATTTTATTCGCAGTGAAATTGATTTAGGTCGACAAGCTTACATTGTATATCCATTAATTGAAGAAAGCGAGAAAGTAGATTACGAAAATTTGATGGCAGGCTATGAGCAAGTTAAACAATTTTTTCCTCCTCATAAGTACAATATAGCGATGGTTCATGGCAAGCAAGAAATGAGTTTGCGTGAATCAAATATGAATAGCTTCGTTAAAGGGAATGCACAAATTTTAGTAGCCACTACAGTGATTGAAGTTGGGGTAAACGTGCCTAATGCTAGTGTGATGTTGATTGAAAATGCCGAAAGATTTGGCTTGTCACAATTACATCAATTAAGAGGCAGGGTAGGACGTGGAGCTGATAAATCTTTTTGTATTTTATTAACGTCGCCAAAAATTTCGACCATAGGTAAAGAGCGCATGCATACTATGGTAACTGAAACAAGTGGTTTTGCCATTTCCGAAAAGGATTTAGAGCTTCGCGGCCCTGGTGATATTGATGGTCTAAGACAGAGTGGTGGTGCAGATTTGAAGTTAGCAGATATTGTGAAGGATGTGGCACTGATGGCGACGACCAGACAAGTTGCTATAGAATTATTGAAAGAAGATGCTGACTTAATGAAACCTGAACATGCTAATCTTAAATCTTTTTTGCTACAGCGAAAAGACAAAGAGGTGTGGAGTCGAATTTCTTAAATGGCAACTATGTTTATTGAGTTAGCAGAAATTAAAGGCTATAAAATGAAATTTTAAACTTTCAAGATGAAATAGATTTCGTTGCAGCATTTCATACTCCCAACGAATTGAATCTAAATATCTATTCAAATCTTTGCGGAAAGAATAATATTGAAGGTGTTAGCATAATAGAGGCATAAAGAAACGAATGATTATCCGCTAAGCTACCTTATAATGCAAATAACACAGATTTCATCTATCTAATACCAATATATTGAAAAAAATCTCCTTGGAAAAGACGGCCTAAGATTCGAGGTAGCTAAAAATATTGAAATCGAAGCCAAACTTTTATCCATTGTTTGAGCATAAACGAATGTTACTTAATGGCAAATATCTTGATGTGCGAGTTTGGATAAAAGTGGCGTAGATGAAATTATTTTTATGCCAAGAATCTTCAGCCTAGACTTTTTGCTCAACTTTTGCGTCATGGCAAAAGTGGAAAAACAAGAGGGTAACTTTGCGGATAATCATAAAAAAAACGGAATCCATTGAATTCCGTTTTTTTTATAAATAGTTATAACACTATTTTACTTCACTTAATTGCTTTTTTAAATCTTCTAATTTTACTTTTTCTTGATCTAGTTCAGCTTTTATTTTTTCTTGCTCTGTTTTGTTGTCGTTGATTTCTTTTTCATTTTTAGATAAGTCGCCTTTGTAATCAGCGGAATCTTTTACTGCATTTTCGTAATTCTTAGTTGCTTTTTTTGTCACATCTTCCTGTTTGCTAACTTCTTTTTTTAGTGCATTCATGCCTTCGATAGTAGCGGTTTTAGTTTTAACAACTTCTAGTGCTTTTTGTTGGTTTTCCATTTCAGATTTCAAAGCACCGATTTCAATGTTGTTTTTAGAAATTTTTGATTCAATTTTTGCTTTATCTTTTAATAAACTTTCACCATCTTTTGCTGTGTTTTTAGATTTTTTTTCAATATCACCAATTACATCATTTTGTTTATTGATTTGATCATTGAGTGAAAATGTTAACACGTCTTTGATAAAGGTGTTTAAGTATAGGATGGTGTTGTTGACTGCAATGGAGTCTGTTTCCATTTTCATGAAATTGTCATAACCTTTTGAGGTCAATACAGTTACAATAGAAATTGGTTTTTTATCTTCTACTTTATAATATAAATCAATTTTTTCCTTAGTAATTTCAGGAACAACTACACCTTTGTATAATCTGAATCCGTCTTTTGATTTATCTCCACTGCCTAATTTAGCATCGGATAATTTCTTTTTAAAAGCACCTTCTACAATGTTTGCAGGGTAAGTAAATTCGGCTGAAACACATGGTTGAGGTAATTTGTTTACTTCAGTAGTGCTGGTTTTGGCATTTTGTGCAAATGCAACTGTTGAAACTAATAAGAAAGTGTGTAAGGTAAGTAGTAACTTTTTCATAATAAATATTTAGAATCAAAATTAGGGTATTAATAAATCTTTATGGTTAATAATTCATAAAAAGTTAGATAGTTACTTACTTTTAACGGTTCAAATTATTTTCTCTTGAGTATTAAAAAATTAGCAGGGCAAACATTATGGTACGGGTTGCCAAGCATTGCCACTAGATTTATAGGTTATATCCTTAATTTTTCATTGATTTTTATTTACCAAGCAGTTGATACAGCAGACTTAACTCAGATTTATGCCATTTTTCCCTTTCTAAATATTTTATTTACTTATGGTGTAGAAACAAGTTATTTCAGATTTGCCCAGCAGCATGATCGAAAAAAGCTATTCAATACCTTGAATATTTCATTACTCATCACAACTATTTTATTTAGTATATGTCTCTGGGCTTTTCAAAGCTCCTTGGTTAGCTTAACTGCTATGCAAGACCATCCAGAATATTTACAGTGGATGATTGGCATTATTTTCTTTGATACCATGTCAACTTTGGCGTTTGCAAAATTACGTCAAGAAGAAAGGCCTAGAAAGTATGCCTTTGTAAAACTATTAGGTATAATTATCAATGTCTCTATTGTGCTTTGGTTTATAGGAGTTTGCCCGAATATAAATAAATCGAATCCTAAAAGTTTTCTCTTGTTAGGGTATGATGAAAGCATAGGTATCGGTTATTATTTAATAGGCAATATGGTGGGAAGTATCATTACTTTTTTGATGTTGCTTTCTGTGTTTAAAGGATTTAAGTTCGAGTTTGATAAAGTACTTTGGAAGGAAGTGATGAAGTATTCTATGCCTCTTATTGTCGTTGGCTTAGGTGGTATGATAAATGATATGTTGAGTCGATTAGTTTTTCAACACGTGACAAATTTACCCATGCATGAAGCTAAGCATCAATTAGGAATTTTTGCTGCTAATTATCGACTTGCAGTGTTGATTACAATTTTTATTCAAATGTTTAGATTAGCAGCTGAGCCATTTTTTTTCAATAAATCTAAGGATAAGAATGCTCCAGAAACCTATGCGAATGTGATGAACTATTTTGTGATTGCTTGTGCTTTTATGTTTTTGTTTATTGGGCTTTATTTAGATGTTTTCAAAACTATCATGAGCCTGAAATACAAATCTTATGGCGAAGGGATTCATATTGTGCCCATTTTGGCCTTGGGTGGTGTATTTTTAGGTATTTACTACAATCTTTCTATTTGGTATAAACTCACAAATAGAAACTGGTATGGTGCAGGAATAACAATTGCTGGAGCTATTGTTACTATAGTATTGAATATACTTTGGATTCCTAAGTATGGATATACAGGTAGTGCTTGGGCTACCTTTTGTTGTTATCTGTTTATGATGATCAGCAGTTATTTTTTAGGTCAGAAATATTATCCGATTCCCTATAATATAAGAAAGATAGGATTCTATTTGATTCTTATGATTGTAGTTACGTTGATTTCATTTTTCTTAAATCCGTATATCAATTCATTAGGACTTAGGTTTCTGTTAAGTACTGCTTTGTTTGCCGTGTTTATAGTAACCTCGATAGTCCTAGATAAGCAATCCTATGTGCAATTGCCTGTAGTTGGAAAGCTTTTTAAATAGTTGAATGAAAGTTTAAATCATGCTTCGTTATTCTAAACAAAGTAAGCTAACTTTGTTGCTCTCAAAAGGTCTAGTATGAGTCATCCAACATTAAAGAAAAGTTTTCTCAATAAAAGTGAAATCAAGGCAATGGACCTTGAGCATAAACGTAAACTTTCGTTTAATATTGGTAAGTACAACGAAACAGTGGTTCATGGTAAACAACAGTTTGCCGATTTGGATATGGCCAGAAAAAAGGCAAAGAATATCAAATGGAAGACCATTGAAAATCTTGATCATTATTTAATTGAATTCGAAAAAAATTTCACAAAAAATGGGGGTAAGGTCATTTGGGCTGCTGATGCTGAAGAAGCCAATCAAGCAGTATTGCAAATTTGTAAAGCAGCTGGCGCCACTCAGGTTGTGAAAAGTAAAAGCATGGTGACAGAAGAAATTCATTTAAATGATTTTTTGCATACTCATCAAATTGAAAGTGTTGAAACAGATTTAGGAGAATATATTCAGCAATTAGATGGTGAGGCACCTTATCATATTGTAACGCCTGCCATGCATAAAAGTAAAGAAGATTGCGCAAGGGTTTTTCATGAAAAATTAGGCACTGAACCTAATTTGACACCTTCTGAAATTACCTTGGTGGCGCGCAAAAATTTAAGATCAAAATATATTACAGCTGGAGTG